>NZ_JAJB01000019.1:0-101468 GCF_000583215.1 Brevibacterium sp. VCM10 | reverse complement strand
GCCGCCGTCGGGTAGTTCTGGGCGGGGAGGACTTACCGGACCAACGCAGGCCGCACGTGACCTCACCCGATGAGCGAGCGCTCATCCCGCCGCAGGTGTGCGGCATCGGCATACCCGACCTCGGCCGCGGCCGCTGTCCGTGAGCGGCCCGCTTCGATGAGGTCTCGTGCGGCCTGCCAGCGCAGGATCTTCGCCAGGTGCTTAGGTCCGTAACCGAACCATTCCGCGCTCAGTCGGCGCAGCTGCCGCGGTGAATACGCGAACTCTGCGGCCGCCTCGGTGACGGTCTGGGCCGGCGAACTTGAGCGCACATCCAAGGCCCGAGCCAGGGACATCGGACGCGGATCCAGCAAGGCTCGGTCCATCAAGCCGCCGGCTGTGTCGAGCAGCACCCGGGCAGCGCCCGTCACCGAGGCGCCCCCGCCCTCACCGACTCCCCCACCCCTGGCATGCCTGCCGCCGATCACCGCGTCAAGGGGCGTCACCCGATCGGCCAGCTCCCCCGCCGAGGTGGTCAACAGCTGCGGAAGCACGCCCGAGTCGAAGCGCAGGCCCACCGTCGGTGGGCCCGAACCGTGGAACATCCGTGCCGTGGAATCGGCTCCGGCGATGACGATCCGTCCGTCGAGGACGATGAGGTCCATGCACCCGTCGGGGACGATGAGCGAGGGAGCTGGAGAATGCGCGGCATCCGGCCCGAAAGCGAGGTTCCCACGGTCGAGATCGGCCGCCTCGGCGAGGGAATCGGCCTTGTCGGGAACCGAGACCCACAGGCTCGCCCGCAGGCGCGGGATCCGGGATTCTCGGTACATGGACTCGGCCTCCTGATGCTCTCGGCGGTAAACTCGACGGTGTTCATCTGGTGCGGGCGGCGCGATCTGCCCCCAGAATAGCGCGCGACCGGTCCCGACAGCGGACCGAACGACTGAGCTCACGGGAAGGAACCATGGCTGCAGCATCAGCAGCGCCGGTGTCGGCGCGCAGGCAGGCTCGCCATGTCACCGTCTTCCTCGATGTCGACGGCGTCCTCAACTCTTACCCGGTGCCCAAGCTGCGCGGCATGGCCGAGGGCCGGAAGAAGCTGCACGCGTGGCACTACGAACTCCACTACCGGCCATCCGTCGTCGAATTCTTCGACCGCATCGTCGAAACCCATGAAGTCGACGTCGTGTGGCTCTCGACCTGGTCGCAGCGGTGCAAGTCCGAACTCGAACCGAAGTTCGGTCTGCGCAACTCCTTCGACGTCATCGAAATGCCCGATGAGACGCACAACCGCTTCGCTCACGATCCGCAGCAGTGGTGGAAGGCCCGGGCCATGGAGAACTGGCTGGCCACCCACGAGCACGGGCGTGCGATCTGGATCGACGACGACCTGGCGTGGCCGGCCACCCGCGAATACTTCCTCAAGCACTACTCGTCCAACCGCCTCAAACTCATTGCCCCGGACTTCTCCCACGGCCTGACGAAAGCCCATCTCAAGGAGATCCGGGAGTTCGCCTACCCGAAGGCCAGCAGTCCAAAGACCGACGAAGCCAGGACCAGCGAAGCCAGGACCGGCGATCCGACGACATCCGACCTGAAGGGGACTTCATGACGCGCATCGGCCTGCTCGATTCCGGACTCGGACTCCTCGGCACCGCCGACGCACTGTTCAACCTCGCCCCCGACGCTGACCTCGTCCTCGCGATGGACCCGGACTACACCCCATACGGCAGCCTGAGCACCGACACCCTCGAACAGCGGGCCCTGCATTCGGCCGGGGTGCTCGCCGAATGGGAACCCGATGCCATCGTCATCGCCTGCAACACCGCCTCGGTGCAGGCCCTCGAAGCCGTTCGCGCCCGCTACGAACCGACCATCCCCGTCATCGGCACCGTCCCGGCGGTGAAGATGGCCGCCGGCACCGGCCAGGACTTCGCTATCTGGGCGACGCCGGCGACCACTGGCAGTGAGTATCAGCAGAACCTCATCGACTCCTTCGCCGCGGACCTGCACGTGGCCAAGGTCGCCTGTCCCGGACTGGCCGAGGCCATCAACGTCGCCGATCTGAAGAAGATCGACACCGCCATCGAGGATGCCTTCACTCAGATGGGACCGGGAATGGAGACCGTGGTGCTCGGCTGCACCCACTACGGACTCGTCGCCGACCGAATCATGGCCGCCCGAGCCGGAGCGCTGACCGTCTTCGACTCCCCCATGCCGGTGGCCAAACAGACCCTGCGCCGCATCGGCCTCGAACCCGCCGGAGTCGGCGAGGATCAGCACGGCACCGGACGCGTGCTCGCAACCTTCGCGTCCGGCCGTCGCATCAGCCTCCCCCAGGCGCTGGACGCCTACCCGGCAGGCAAACGACTGCTGGCCCGAGAGGCCTGAGTACGCACCCTCCACATTCCCTCAGAGCCGGGTCTTTCCGCGCCGCACAGGCGTAAAATGGGGTGGACAGTCAATCGTCAGAGGAGGCGATTCGACATGTTGGCGCTCAGTATCCTCGCCGCACTTGTCGCACTCGGAGCAATCACGCTGGGAAACAGCCTGAAGATCGTCAAGCAGTACGAGCGTGGGGTGGTCTTCCGCCTCGGCCGAGTCAATGCCGAGCCCCGGCCGCCCGGGATGACCGCGATCGTCCCCTTCGTCGACAAACTCGAGAAGGTCAACCTCCAGATCGTGACCATGCCGATCCCCGCCCAGGAGGGCATCACCCGCGACAATGTCACCGTCCGCGTCGACGCGGTCATCTATTTCAAGGTCGTCGACCCGCGCAAGGCCGTCGTCGATGTCGAGGACTATCAGCTCGCCGTCGGTCAGGTCGCCCAGACCTCGCTGCGCTCGATCATCGGCCAGAGCGAGCTCGATGACCTGCTGACCAACCGCGAACGCCTCAACCAGGGTCTGGCGATCATGATCGACAGCCCCGCCGTCGACTGGGGCGTCCACATCGACCGCGTCGAGATCAAGGACGTCGCCCTGCCGGAGACGATGAAACGCTCCATGTCGCGCCAGGCCGAAGCCGAACGCGAACGCCGCTCCCGCGTCATCATCGCCGACGGTGAGCTGCAGGCGTCGAACAAGCTCGCCCAGGCGTCCGAGGCCATGGCCCACACGCCCTCCGCCCTGCAGCTGCGCCTGCTCCAGACCATCGTCGAGGTCGCCGCGGAACGGAACTCGACCCTGGTCCTGCCCTTCCTCGTCGAACTGCTGCGCTTCCTCGAGAACAACACCCCGGCCGCTCCTCCCACCACCGAGGCGGGATCGAAGCCGTCCACGAATGCAGAGGCCACGACCGCGGGAGCAGAGACGGACACCCCCGCCGAGGCGGCCGACCGGTCCGAATCGGACGCGACGTCGAAGGCGCCTGCCGACCTCGACGCCATCGTCCAGGCCATGTCCGAATCGCTCAAGCTCACCGGGCTGATGCCCGAGCAGGAGCGCGTGACCTCGGACATGCCGGAACAGGAACGGACCACCTCGGAGTCGGCCGACCGGTCCGGCGCGGTCGAACAGGAGGAGCATCTCGGGCACGCCTGACGTCTTCAGCGTCTGTCCAACCCTAAGGACTAGGCTGTATATATGGACCTCAAGCGCACTGGAAGAACAGTCATCGTCAACGGCGTCATCGCCCTCGTGATGGGTGCGCTGATGATGGTCTGGCCCGGCTCCTCCGCCGAGGTGGTTGTGCGGATCTTCGCCTGCTGGCTCGCCGTCATCGCCGTCTCCTCCCTCGTCTTCGCACCGCGAGGAGGCCGCACAGGCAGTATGGTCACACGCGCGGTTCTGCTCATCCTCCTCGGTGTGCTCATCTTCCTCACCCCGATGCTGTTCGCGTCCATGGTCACGGTGCTGACCGGGTTCGCGATCATCTTCTTCAGCTTCCTCGCCCTGACCATGTCCTTCTTCATCCGCCGGATGGGTGTCAGGTCCTGGTGGGTGCTCACCGCCATCGGGGTGCTGGGCATCGTCCTCGGCGGTTTCTTCCTCTTCGCCCCGGGTGCCGGAGTGACGGCGCTGATCTTCACTCTTGCCGGATTCATCATCCTCGTCGGCATCGCCCTCATCGCCCTCGGCCGTCGCCTGCGCAGGGTCGACCGGCAGATGAGAACCGACCCGCACCGCAATCGTCCCGACGACGGCGGCGGCGATGTCATCCGCGGGGAGATCATCGACTGATTCCGGCCGCCTCGGCGAGCTTCTCCCACTTCATTTGAGCCCGGGTCCGCGCAGATGCGGATCCGGGCTCGATCTTGCCCACATTTCGGGCTGCAGTGGTCAATGTCACACAGCGAATCCTGGCCCCAGCACACCCCTGTGACACCTCCCGACAAGGCCCACCGATATAGCACCTGACCTGGAACATCACGTGAACGGACGGCCAAACCTACCGACTGTGCATGAGCATTTCGCGCGGCTCGGACGCGGTGTTCACCGTCCATTCACTTTCGCCGTAACCTGGCGGTCACTCGACCTGCGAATCATGGAGGCAGACAGACACTGCCTCATCGACTGAATCCCGCTAGGAGAACGAATGACCCAGGTTCTGGCCCCGGAGCGCCACACTCCGCCGCCGGCCGTCGGCCGCAGCAACGACCGCCTCTGGCATCTGGCCTTCGGTGGGCTGCTGGCGATCACCCTCATCGCCTTCACCCTGTGGTCCTTCGACTTCGTGGGCCGGGACGCTCCCCGCATGGTGCTCGTCACCACGGTCATCTTCGGCGCCTTCATGGCGTTCAACATCGGCGGCAACGATGTCGCCAACGCCTTCGGCACCTCCGTCGGCGCCGGCACCCTGACGATGAAGCAGGCACTGCTCGTGGCCGCGATCTTCGAGGTCAGCGGCGCCCTGCTGGCCGGCGGGAATGTCACCGACACGGTCAAGAGCGGCATCGTCGACCTCAGCGGGGTGGCGATCAATCCGATGGACTTCGCCTTCATCATGATGGCGGCACTCCTCGGCGCAGCAGTGTGGCTGCTCGTGGCGACCCGGATGGGCTGGCCGGTGTCGACGACGCACTCGATCATCGGCGGCATCATCGGCGCATCTCTGACGATCGGCTTCGTCACCGGCACCGGCGGACTCGCCATGGTGCAGTGGTCCGAGGTCGGTCAGATCGCGATCTCCTGGGTGCTGTCCCCCGCACTCGGCGGACTCGCCGCGTTCGTCATCTACGGGCTGATCAAGAAGTACGTGCTCGGCACGTCACTGTCGCACACACTCAAGCCGCACATGCTCACCCCGGTCTCCGCAGCCGAGGGATCCGTCGACGCACAGATCGACACCGCCACCGAGGATGCCCCCACCGGCGAAGGATCGATCGGCACCCATTCGGCTCTGCAGCGGTGGGTTCCCCTCATCGCCGCCGCCGGCGCGGTCATCATCACTGCGATGCTGCTGTTCAAGGGTCTGAAGAACCTCGACATGAGCGTGACCACGGTCGGCGGCCTGCTCATCATGGCGATGATCGGCGCGGCCGTGTGGCTGGCCGTGTTCGTCTTCGCCAAGACCCTGCGCAAGCAGACGGTTCCCCGTGCGACCTACATCCTGTTCTCCTGGATGCAGGTGTTCACCGCCTCCGCATTCGCCTTCAGCCACGGGTCGAATGACATCGCCAACGCCGTCGGCCCCTTCGCCGCCGTCCTCGATGTGCTCCGCACCGACAGCATCAGCGGCGAGACGACCGTGCCGTTCGCAGCCATGCTCACCTGCGGCATCGCACTCATCGTCGGTCTCTGGTTCATCGGCCGCAAGGTCATCGCCACCGTCGGCACGAAACTCACCGAGATCCACCCGGCCTCCGGATTCGCCGCGGAGCTCGCTGCCGCGGGAATCGTCATGGCCGCCTCGGTGAGTGGTCTGCCGGTGTCGTCGACGCATATCCTCATCGGTGCGATCATCGGCGTCGGTCTGGTCAACCGTTCGGCGAACTGGAAGCTCATGAAGCCGATCGCGCTGGCATGGATCATCACCCTACCGGCCGCCGCGGCCATCGGTTCGATCGGCGTCATCACCCTGCGCACCATGATAGGCTGACCCACTGACACGAACGCTCGCACGCGTTCCCCGGACCGCGTTCGAGACATCATGTCGAACGGATCCGCTCCTCCGCCCCGCCGGCTTCCACACGAAGTCGGCGGGGCGTTCTTCGTCCGAACCCTGGTCTCGGCAAAACTCCCTGTGCTATCTTGTTCGGCATGGGAACATTGAACAGCAGCGCAATGACTGCGCCTTGCTTCTTCATTCGTCTCCGCAGCGCCTGACAGCGCGCCGGACGGATTCTTCTGCGATCGGCTGACCGACGACGGTCACCCTGATCACCTCTGCAAGCGCGTTGTCCTCCCGGAGAGCCCTCGGCATCCGGGCGATGCGGCAATCGGCTGATCCCATTCCGATCCCCTGACCACTGCGATCATCAGTGATCGACCAGGTCATCGCGGATCGATCTGACTCACCACCATTGCGCTGCCTCGGGTGCCTCCATCTGATTCTTGGAGCACATCCCATTGCGATCCCACACGCCACGACACCATTCGACACGCAGACAGTCCCATTCGCGCTCGGCTACGCGGTCACAGCGCGGCGGACGGCATGAACTCGGCCAGAACTTTCTGCGCTCATCCACCACCATCTCAACGATTGCGAGCCTGGCTCGTTCCACCTCCGGACCGATCATGGAGATCGGTCCCGGCGATGGGGCAGTCACCGCCGAGCTCTACCGGCTCGGGCGAGAGCTCACGCTAGTCGAACTCGACGAAACGAGGTTGGATCACCTTGAAGTCACGTACCCGCGGGCCGAGGTCCGGCACGCCGACATCCTGACCACCCGGCTCGACCGGCCGGTCATCGTCGGCAATCTGCCGTTCCACCTCACCACTCCCATCCTCCGCAAACTGCTGCGTTCCGGGCGCTGGCAGCGGGCGATTCTGCTCACCCAATGGGAAGTGGCCCGCAAACGCGCAGGAATCGGCGGATCGACCATGATGACCGCGCAGTGGACCCCATGGTTCGACTTCCGCCTCGTCACTCGCGTCCCCGCCGACGCGTTCACCCCGAAACCCAGCGTCGATGGCGGCATCCTCACCATCGATCGCTGTCCCACCGGGTCGATCCCAGAAGGTGCTCGATCCGATTATCAACAGTTCGTCCGTTCGGTCTTCACCGGTCGCGGGCGAGGAATGAAAGGAATCCTCTCGAAGATGAGCATCACCGATCATCGCACTCTGCAATCGACCATGGACCGCAACGACATCAGAGGAGACACCTTGCCCAAAGACCTCACCCCCGACCAGTGGACCGGACTGTTCACCGAACTGGCCGCCGAATCAGATCAAACGAATGCGAAGAAGGGAAAGACCATGCGAAACAGCAAAGCACCCAAACAGAACCCCATCACCGAGGTGGCCCCTCAGACACCGTTGATCACCGGGGAGATGCCCATCGTCGGCGCCAAACCGACGACCGAGAAGCTGCAGGCCTCCATCCCGGGCACCGACCCGAAGGCGAAGAGCCATGACAAGGGTCATCTGCAGGCCGAACGTGGTTTCATGAATCAGCATCAGAAACCGCAGCAGCCCCAGCCGAGGTGGAACCTCCCGCGGAGGTGAGTCTCCGAACGGGGCGAAGGACCGCCTCGGCGAATGTTGTTTCGACATCGCCGAGGTGGTCGTCCCTGATCGCCCATGAACTGGACACCCGTATGGCGGTGCGTCTCTCAAACGAAAGCCACGCGGACCTGCGGTTACGGACCGTCGCCGGTGGGGTGCAGAACCGCCTGTTCGGTGACCTGCACCGCGAGGTGAGCCCGGGATCGCAAGTTGAGCCGTCGCCGCGCGTTGGCGACATGGCTTTCGACGGTTCGCGCCGACAGATGCAGGAAATTCGCGATCTGATGGTCGGTGTACCCGCGAGCGACGAACGCTGCGATACGGCGTTCTGCCAGCGTCAGCTCCTGATCGGCATGGTCCCGCAGTGCCCTGGAGAATGCGTTCAGCAGGGGCTTCGGTCGCTCCCGTCGAGTGATCAGAACGATCTCGACGGCCGGCAGATCGGCGACGAGTCGGGTCGCCAGGCCAGGACGCCGACCCCATCCATCGGGGGCCACTCCAACGACGCGGCCGTTGGCGATTGCGACGAATGCATCGAATTCGCAACGGCTGCTGCCGAGGTAGGCCGGTTCGGTGCCGCGTTCTTCGACGTTCAGCCAGTAGGCACGCCAGGCAGGCAACACACGCTCGGGGCGGCGGAAGGTCGGCAGGTCGATGATGTCATCGAATCGGAGAATGGGCTTGGCTGCGAGGGGATGGTCCTCGGCCACCACGGCATAGCGCTCCCTCATGAGGAGTGGCGATGTTTGCAGGCCCGGGAAGTCGACCGGACCGACGAGGATCGCGGCGTCGAGATCGCCGTCCCGAACAGCGGTCAGATCATCTGCTGCTCCCCAGCTGTGAACGACGGTGACATCGGCGCGCGGGGAACGGCGCAGAACGCGATTGAGCGCCCACGCCACGCTGTTGGGAGCCGCTGCGGGCATGACAGCAATTCTGAGACTCTCCAACGGTCTCATGCAGTCGTATTGTACCAGGATGTCGACCTGGGCGAAGCCGTCAAGGTGCGATCGTGAGCGATGTCGTACGCCGTCACCATGCTGCTCCAGATTCCGTATTCTCCCGGATGTCCGAGCGGCGGCCCGACGACGATGATCGAAGTCCACCGATGACGATCATTCCTGAGAGGACAGTCCGATGGACGAATCCCAGACTCTGCTGCAACTTGACGATCTCAAGGCCGCCCATCGCGCAATGTGGAGCTGCGGCGATTACACAACCGTCGCCGATACAGTCATCCCACGGCTCGGCGAGACCTTGGTCGATGCCTGCGCGCCGTCACCGAACGATCACGTCCTCGATTTGGCATGCGGTTCGGGCAACGCCACCCTGCCCGCAGCCAGTCTGAGTGCGACAGTCACCGCGGTCGACCTCAGCGACTCGCTGCTGGCCACATGCGCCCAGCGCGCCCGGGCCGAGAGGCTCGATGTGACCTGTGTGCCTGCAGACGTCGAAGACCTCCCGTTCTCCGACTCCGTCTTCGACATGGTGCTCTCCTGCGTGGGAGTGATGTTCGCCCCTCACCACCACGCCGCAGCGAATGAGCTGCTGCGCGTTTGCCGTCCCGGCGGCACCGTGGGCCTGCTCAGCTGGAGCGGAAGGGGATTCATCGGACAGCTGCTTGCGGCGATGCGACCGTTCGTGCCCCAACCTCCGCCGGGGGCACAGCCTCCCGCGCTGTGGGCCGATGTCGATCATGTCCGGGAACTTGTCGGGAAGCGACTCGGGCCGTTGTCGACCAGAACGGACGTCGTTCGGGTGACCGCTTTTGAACAGCCTGCCGACTTCCGTCGATTCTTCGCCGACAGCTACGGTCCGATGGTCGCTGCCTTCGCGCGACTGTCTGACGATGCGGCGCGCACTCGTGAGCTCGAGGACGTAATCGATGACTTGGCGCACCGGCACTGGCAGGCCGACGGGTCCATGGAATGGGAGTATGTCATCGTCACCGCGACCCGACTCAGCGAGGAAGACTCATGATCAAGGAGTACCTTGCCGCCGGAGACTCCGGTGATGAGGAGCGATTGCATGAGCTTCTCGACGCCGATATCGTCACACATTCGCCCGGAGGCGGATTGATCGCAGGGATCGATGACACCCTCCAGACCTGGGCGTCAGCGCATCGGGGACTGGGTGCTCTGCGCCACCAGGTCATCGCCGAACTCCACTCAGGCGATCTGGCCGCGGTGCGCGTACGCGCCAGCGGCATCCACAATGGTCCGTTCCTCGGACTCACAGCTACCGGCAAGAGCGTTTCAGTGGATCAGGCTCTGTTCGCCCGGATCGCCCACGGCCGAATCGTCGAGATGTGGGAAATCGTCGACACCGGTTCGGGCCTTCGGCAGCTCGGAATGCTGCCCGATGGCCAACCGCTCGGGCCATAGGTTCGCCTCCGCAGCTCCCCGCAGGCATCGTGAGCAGAAGAGTCGTGTCACCCCCTCCCGCTACACTGAGTACACGTTCGCGAGTTGTGGCCATCGGTACCTGGCCGGCCACACGGCAACCCGTCATCGACCGGGTGCCCCAGGGGAAGAACGGGCCCGTGTCAACCGCTCGGGCAAGCTTCGATCCGGGTCAGCGCTGCCGAAGCGCGCCCGAGAAGGACGGTGTGCCATGTCCGCAGACTTCGACAACGACTCCGCCGACTCCCACAACGACGCCGAGAACCGCCGCAGGGCCGCTGAACGGTGGCCGGGTTTCGACCCCGAGGAGGCCCTGCACTGGTCGAAAGTGCTCCTCCACCACTCCCCCGACCCGCAGCGTGCCGGCATCAAAGCCCAGATGAGCTCGGCGATCAAACGAGGCATTCCGATTGCCGGACCGGGGTGGGTGAGTACGGCCGATGCCGCTCGCAGCGATGGCTTCACACCGGTGCTCTATCAGACCCTGTTCGAAACGCTGCGAACCATTCCGAAGACGGCGTTCCGGTCCCACCCGTGGCATCGACAGAACAGGCACGGAACCTACCTGCCCGGCACCCCGTATGAATCCGAACTCTGGGGCGACTGGCCGAAGCTCTTCCTCGCCGAAGGCTTCGACGCCCACGCAGCCACAGCGCTGACCCTGCTGCGTGCCGAAACGAAGTTCCCCCGCCCGCGCACACGCGGCGAAGGCGAGAGTGCCTGACCCCGCGCGACGAAAGCGAGACTCCGGTCCCGCCCCGTCACCTCGCCGCGGCCGCATCCAGATATACGGCCGCGGCGAGCGCGGCAGCGATCGTCTCCCGCCTCCCGCCGATGTCCACGGTCACCGCGTCATCGGTGCGATCGACGACGTCGAGCGCGACATCGGGAAGCACACCCGCCTCGGCGAGCTTGCCGAGAACAACAGGATCGGCATCAGAGACCCTCAGCACCGCATAGGACCCGGCGGTCGCCTCGGCGAGGAGGGTCGGAGTATGGGAATCGACGGCACCATCGGCACCCGGGATAGGGTCGCCGTGCGGGTCGGACGTCGGGTGGCCGAGGAAGGCGTCGATGCGGTCGATGAGCCGATCCGAGGCGGCGTGCTCGAGGATCTCGGCCTCATCGTGGACCTCGTCCCAGCCGTACCCGAGCGACTTCACGAGGAACGTTTCGATGAGTCTGTGCCTGCGCACCATCGACAGAGCGATCGCCTTGCCCTGCTCGGTGAGCACGGGCGGACGGTAGGGCACGCGAGTGATGAGACCGAGTTCGTCGAGTCGTTTGAGCACCTCGGTGACATTGGCCTTCGTCGTTCCGAACCGCTTCGCGAGCTCGGTGGCCGTCATCGGGTCCCCGCCCCATTCCTGGGCCGACCAGATGGCCTTGAGGTAGTCCTGACTGACCTCGGAGACTTCACCTGCACGCATGTCCCCAGTATCCCATGGACGCATCGCCCCTCCCGGCACTTCACCCGAAGTGAGCGATCGGGCACAGATGTTCCCAAACGATTACGACCGACCCACCCCATCGCCGAGGCGGCCCTGCCAGAATCACATTCATGACCTCCCATTCCCTCCCCTCCGACTCGGTTCACCCAGCCGACGACGCCGACCGACCGGAGTCGGTGCGCCCCGCCGTCCCCGACGGCCCCTCCCCCGCCGAGGACGGCTGGTTCCCGTTCCGTGCGTTCCGCCGCTGGGCGAGGACCCTCAGAACGGACTCTCGCCCAGCAGCCCAGCGGGGACCCACCGCCCCGGACGGCCCGCGACCACGATCAGAGCGGTTCAATGCACGCGGCCTGTTCCGCCCCGGCGAGATCGAATACGCGCGGCTGCGGAGCCTGCCGCCGTTCGACACCGATCTGCTCATCCTCACCAACGTGCGGATCATGCGGGTGCGCACCGACGCTCAGGGTTCCATCGCCCAACTCTCGGAAGCGACGCCTCGGCAGGCAGCTGACGTCCGTGCCGAAGAATCCCGTGGACGGGCGACCGTGACCGTCGAGCTGCACGTCGGATCGTCGATGCGGTTGGAGGAGACCACCCCCGCCGAGGCGCAGCGCTTCGTCGACACCTTCACCGAGGTGGCCGCCCGCTCACGGACTTGAGCGCCGTCTCCCGAACCTGAGCAGCCCCGTTCCCCGCCCGCTCACGGGCCTGATCCTGGTATCCCTGCCCCTTGGTCAGCTTCCTGAGAAGAGGGGGTGCTGAATTTGTGAGAAACCTCCACTCGTAGAATGGATCGGGCCCATTTTCGGGCCCTGTCCCTTTTTGTCTACCGGAGGTCGATGCGTGCAGGATCCGAACGAAGAGAAGTTGAAGCGCCCAGTCGTCGAGCGTGAGCGATTCGGCGGCACCGACCGGGCGACGCGAATCAGCAGGGACATCGACCCCGAGAAGCGCGCTCCGATCGACAGCTCGGAGATGAGCAAAGGCCCTGAGGAGCTCTCCGACGAACGCGGCTCCCGGGTCAACTGGCGAGTCTTCATCGTCGCCTCCCTCATCATCCTCGCGTTCTCCGTGTGGGCGATGGCCATGCCGGATTCGGCACAGTCGACGATGAAGACCGTTGTCGACTGGATCGCGGAGAACCTCGGCTGGTTCTATGTCGTCACCGTCACCGCGGTCATCGGCTTCGTCCTCTGGGTCGCACTGTCGAAGGAAGGGTCGGTCCGCCTGGGCCCTGACCACTCCCGCCCGCAGTACAACCTCTTCACCTGGGTCGCCATGCTCTTCGCCGCGGGCGTGGGCATCGACATGCTCTTCTACTCGGTGACCGGACCGATCACCCAGTACCTCAACCCCGTCAACGCCTCCCCCGAATCGGCGGCGGCCTCCCAGGATGCCGTGGTGTGGACGATGTTCCACTACGGCATCGCCGGCTGGTCGATGTATTCGCTGCTGGGCATGGCGATGGGGTACTTCGCCTACCGCTGGGGCATGCCCCTGTCGATCCGCGCGGTCCTCTACCCGCTGTTGGGCAAGCGCGTGCGCGGAACCACCGGTGACGTCATCGACATCTTCGCACTCGTCGGCACCGTCTTCGGAGTGGCCACCTCGATGGGCATCGGCGTCGTCCTGCTCAACGTCGGATTCGCCACCCTCTTCGGCCTCGAACAGGGCCTGGCCCTGCAGATCGCGCTGGTCATCGTGGCCGTGGTCATGACTGTCGCCGCCTGCACCTCGGGTGTGGACAAGGGCATCCGCCTCGTCTCGGAGCTCAACCTCTGGTCGTGCGCGGCGATGATGCTCTACATCCTCGTCACCGGCAAGACGGCCTTCCTGCTCAACGCCATGGTCGAGAACATCGGCCGGTTCATCTTCACCCTTCCCGAACGCACTCTGTCGACGTTCGCCTATGTCGACGGCGGTTCCGAGTGGATGGGCGGCTGGACCCTGTTCTTCTGGGCCTTCTGGCTCGCCTGGGGTCCGTTCGTCGGTCTGTTCCTGGCGCGCATCTCCCGCGGCCGCACCCTGCGTGAGTTCGTCATCGCCGCAATCACCGCGCCCGTCCTCTGTGACTTCATCATCGTCACGATCTTCGGCAACTCCGCCCTGTCCGAGGTGTTCAACGGCAACGACGAGTTCGCACAGACAGCCATCGCCTCCCCGGAACAGGGCTGGTACGACCTGCTCGAGATGTTCCCGGGAGCGACGTTCCTCATCGGGCTGGCCACGCTGTCGGGTCTGCTGTTCTACCTCACGAGCGCGAACTCCGGTGCCATGGTGATGTCGAACTTCTCCTCCTCGATCCCCAATCCGGAAGAGGACGGCAAGAAGTGGCTGCGCATCTTCTGGGCGCTGGTGACCGCAGTGCTCACGATCGCCATGCTCGTCGCCGGCGGTGTGACGACGATGGAGTACGCGACGCTGATCTTCGCTCTGCCGGTGACGATCATCGCCTACCTCGTCATGGCCTCGTTCTCGAAGGTGCTGCGCATGGAGCGCGCCGAGCGTGAGGGACGGATCCGTCGTCGCCGCGCCACTGCCGCTCACGGCGGTCGTGCTCCGGAGAAGACCTGGCGTCAGCGTTTGGCGACTCTGCGGTCCTATCCGACGAAGAAGTCCGTCGAACGCTTCGTCGCCGAGGTGGTCGGACCGTCCCTGGATGCCGTGGCCACGGAGTTCCGCGAACTCGGCTACACCGTCGAGCACCTCCAGACCCTCGACGAGGACACCGGCATCACGACGAACACGCTCAATGTCGACATGGGCGAGCAGCGCGACTTCCACTATGAGGCTGCGGCCGTCGAAGCGAATGTGCCGTCGTTCGGTGCCCGCAATGCCCCGCGCGGCGACGACAAGTACCTGCGCATCGAGGTCTTCACGCAGACCGGTTCGGAAGGCTACGACCTCATGGGCTTGAGCTCGCAGCAGATCATCGATGACGTGCTCGACCGGTATGAGAACCACCTGTCGTTCCTCGCCTATTCGCACGAGCACTCCTACCAGTCGGTCGTCACCCCTCCCACACCACCGACCACGGATTCGATTCCGGCGGTGCCCACCTCGGCGGGTGAGGTCGAGGAGCTCGAAGAGCCGAAGCACTGAACTCTGCCCTCGCCGAGGCGACCGTGCCTACCCGTGCACAGCCGCCTCGGTGACGGGCCAGCACAGCGATTGAAGGAGCGGTGACCGATATGGTCACCGCTCCTTCTGCGTCGGGACGGAGAATCTGACCGGGGACCGCTCAGATGTGTCGGGACCGCTACCGAGACACCATCGGTGCCGAGGTCGGCGGTGACACAATCGAATCATTGAGTTGAAGAATCCGACCATCGGCAAGATCGTCGTCTTCGGTCTGCTCATTGCCGGCATCGCACTCATCGCCTTCACGTCGACGAATGCAGGAGTCGCATCGAAACACAGCCCCGATGACTTCGGCGGCGACCCGTATTTGGCGCCGTCCGTGATCTTCGAAATCCTCCTTGCCTTGAATGCTGTCGCGATCGTGGCGCTGGCCATCGTCAGCGAAGACGATCGTCCCGACCACGCCGAGGCGTTTCCGCACACTTCACGGCAGCCGGAGTCGTTCACACGGTTCGTCCGCGCTCCGCTTCCGCGGGTCCTCCTCGTCGGTCCGATCTGGGCGGTCTGCGCATTGGTCGCACTGTTCATCGGGCATACCTATGCTGCGGACCCGGGCCTGCCCGGAACAGTCTGGGGAGACCTCACCGGCAACCCGCTGTCCGCCCTGTCCATCGTGTTCCTCTGCTGGGCGACGGCGAACATGGCCTTCGCCTGGTCGTCACTGGCCGAAGCGTTCAGCCGAGATCGTCGGCCGGTCTCTCTCACGATTCTCACCTGCGGGCTCGGCCTGGGGTGTCTGACGGCCGGTCTCTTCGGTTTCTTCGGACTCGCCACACTTCCGACAGTCATCGCTTTTCTGCTCGGCGCGGTCTGTCTCATCGTCTCGACGGCTCTGCTCATCCCGCTCAGATGGTGGGCGATCAGGCGAGTCGACCGTTTCGACTCCGCTGAACGGCCGACTGCCGGCACTCGGCGAAGTCCCGGCCGGTCCGCTCAACCGCCCGAAGACGCCCTCCGACCGGGAGAGCGGATCCTCACCACCTACCTCGGTGAGGTGCCGAATGCCCATGCGAACGGCAGCACCGCCGACCCGCAGATGCTGGTGCTGACTGACCGACGGATCTTTCGCGCCTCAATCATCGCGCCGGGGCGCACATTCGTCCTCGAACAGGCCGAGCCCGGTCAGCTGAGCGGCGGCGCATCGGAACGTCGCAGCAACCACGTGATCACGACGGTGCTCTTCAACGGCCGGCAGCCGATGAGCGTGACAGGCGGCACCGAGGAAGCATCTGGTCGCTTCGCCGAGGCGATCACCGTCCTCGCTCGGACGGGCCGTCTTCCCCGCTGATCCGGCATACTCCTTCGACCAGACTTGTAGTTCCGACGCAACGGATCCGAAACATCTTCGCGCCCCTTGAGTTGCAGAGTTCCTGCAAGGATGGAGATATGAATAGGGACAGACGCTCCACACGCACCACGCTCGTGTTCGGGATCGGGTTCGCCGTCTTCGCCTCGATTCCGTTCTTCCTTGCCAATGCCGGTATCAATCCGCTCCGCACCCACGTGCTCAGAGGGATCAATCCGGACCAGGCGCCGAGCATCGGGATTCTGGTCCTGTTCTTCTTCTCCGCCATCGCCGCCTTCGCCTTCTACGAGGACAAGTCGCCTGCCGGCAGCAGCGCCGCCCGTACACAGCAGGCAGCGGATCTCCATGGGGTGAAACGCAAGCAGCCGCCAACCGCCTTCGTCCGGGGGTCCTGGCCTCGAGTGTTCGCCGTCGGACCGGTGTGGGCCGTCTGCGGAGTCATCGCCGCTTTCGTCTGGCACGCCTTCGCGAAGGACTCGGGCATGCCCGGCACCGTCTGGGGCGACCTGACATTGTCCCCGCTGCCGGCCTTCGCCCTGCTGTTCGGACTGTGGGCCACCGTCAACCTCAGCCTCACTCTCGGAGCGATCGCCGATGCCTTCCACCGCACGCTCTGGGCGATCTTCCTCATCGTCTCAATCCTCATCGCGATCCTGGCCATCACCATCGGCGTCGTGGCCTCGAACATCCTCACGATGTCGCCGGTCGCGGCTCTGGCAGTGACCGCCGTCTGCCTCATCATCACCACGGTCGCCCTGATCCCTGCCCGTCTGTTCGCCGTTGCCCGCGCACGCGTCACCAACCGGATCGATGCGGCCCACGAGGCTCGAATGCAGTCTCTGCTGATGACGCTCGCCGCGGGCGAGAACCTCATGCTCCACTTCGCCGACAGAGAGAACCCGGCCGGACAGATTCTCGCCGCCACGAACCAGCGACTCCTCCTGGCCGCACCTGCCGGCCCCGGAGCCGGATCCGCCCGACCGGGACAAACACGCATTCTCGACCAGGCTCACCCCGGACAGCTGCGCGGCGCCAGCACTGAGTTCCGCCCGGCCGGGCACACCACCTCGGTGCATTTCAGAGACCGCCCTGACATGGAGCTCGTCGGAGGGGACCCGAGCGAGGCAGACAAGTTCGCCGAGGCACTGACCTCACTGGCGACGACCGGACGTCTTCCGCAGGAGGAGGATACTTAAGCCATGGACCTCAGCCAGGTGGTCGCTCTGCTCACCGCTGGCGACTACACGATCTCCCGCGAGATCATCCAACGCGGTATCGCGCTGCTCTTCCTCATCGCCTTCGCTTCCGCGTTCAACCAGTTCCCGGCACTGCTGGGCGAACGGGGACTCACCCCTGCTCCACGATTCATCGCTCTGACCTCGGCCCGACAGGCGCCGACGATCTTCCGCTGGAAGCGGTTTGCGTATTCGGACCGGCGGCTGCGCTTGGTCTGCGTGGCCGGAATGGTTCTGGCCGCCTCGGCGATCATCGGGCTGCCCCAGGCCGGTCCCGCATGGGTGCCGATCCCGGTGTTCTTAGGCATGTGGGCGCTGTACTTCTCGATCGTGTCGATCGGGCAGCGCTTCTACGGATTCGGTTGGGAATCGCTGCTGCTCGAGGCCGGATTCCTCATCGGCTTCCTCGGCTCCCACGAGGTGGCCCCGACGTGGGCGATGATCGTGCTGCTGCGCTGGTTCGTCATCCGCGTCGAATTCGGAGCCGGAATGATCAAGATGCGCGGGGACTCATCCTGGCGCGACCTCACCGCGATGGACTATCACCATCAGACCCAGCCGATGCCGAACCCTGCCAGCCGACTCGCCCACCTCATGCCCGGCTGGTGGCACAAGAGTGAGACGCTGGGCAGCCATATCGTCCAACTCGCCGCCCCGTGGCTGCTGTTCCTGCCCCAGCCGATCGCCTCCTTCGCGGCTGTCGCCATCATCATCACCCAGCTCGCTCTCGTCCTCAGCGGCAACTATGCGTGGCTGAACTGGGCGACGATCCTGCTCGCCTGCTCCGGAATCAGCGATACATTCTTCCGGTGGATCGCGGGCGGCCCGTTCCCCGACTGGGGATGGAATTCCGTGGCCGCGATCGTCACCGATCCCACCGTCACCGAGGCGGCCGGTTCGTCGGTGGGCGCCGATCCCTCTCAGCCGATGCCCGTGTGGTGGCTGATCATCGTCCTCGTATTCGTCGCGTGGCAGGCCTGGCTGAACGTGCCCGGAGTGCGCAACCTCTTCTCTTCTGGTCAGCTGATGAACGCGAGCTTCAATCGGCTCGGACTCGGCAACGCCTACGGCGCCTTCGGGTCGATGACCGAGACCCGCAACGAGATCATCATCGAAGCGTGGATCGACGACTCCGGTGCCGGCTCTGGCTCCAGCGACGACAGCACCGACTCCGACGCTGGTGACCCGGACGCCGGTTGGCGGGAGTATCGGTTCAAGGGCAAACCCGGTGACGTTCTTCGTCGCGGGCCCGTCGTCGCGCCCTATCATCTGCGCCTCGACTGGCTCATGTGGTTCGCCGCGCTCGGCGACTACCGGCAGACGTGGTTCACCGAGCTCGTGCGCGCGATCGGCTCCGGTGATCCGCAGATCCGCCGCCTCATGGGTCCCGACCCCTTCGACGGTGCCGCGCCCGAACTCATCCGCGTCCGCGTCTTCACCTACCGCTATGCCACCCGCGCCGAACGGCAGGCCGCCGTCGCTGCCGGAGAACCGAAGCCGTGGTGGGTGCGCTCGGACCCGCGCATCCTCGTCCGCCCGATCGACCTGCGGAGGGACTGACCGCTCATGAGCGAACGCCGACGAGCCATCTCGCGCACTCTAATCGGAGCCGTCACCCTCAGCGGCCTGGCGACGGTGCTCTTCTTCATCTGGAACACCGGGCTCGCGCGCACCTCCGCGACCTCGGACGTGATCGTCGACACCGAGGCGGCCGGACCTCTGAGCTTCGCATTCATCGGGCTCATGACCTTCGTGGCCATCATCTTCTTCACCGGCACCGACCGCGACGAGGGCCAGCAAGCCAAGCCCACCGGTGCCCCGCGCGGATCGCTCAGACTCTTCGCTCGGGACCCGCTCATCGTCGTCACCAGCATCGGGCCTCTGTTCGGGCTGTGCTTCAGCTTGGCGGCTCTGCTGTGGCGCACATTCGCATCCGAACCCGGCGCTCCAGGAACAGTATGGGGTGACTACACGAGTTCGCCCCTACCCTTCGTCGTTCTGTGCACGGCGACCGTCGCGTCAACGAATTTCGGACTGGCGATGGCCGGAGTCACTGTAGCGGTGCGCAACCTCACCGGCCCGGCGCTCTGGCTGGTGGCGGGCAATGTCATCCTCGGCATCGGCGCCGGGGCTCTGTTCGCCTGGCTCTCTTTCGCGAACACCGTCATCTCTGCGGCAATCACCATCCCACTTGCGGCGGTCTCCGCAGCCGCTCTGCTCGGAGCCCGCCGGATGGCCGTCAGCAGTGCCGGTGAGGAGAAGCTCTCTGCGCGAGCCCGCCGCCGTGGACCGACCCCGCCGCCCTATGATGCCCTCGACCGAGACGAGTCGGTGTGGCTGAAGATCGGCAACCGCAATCCGCGCGGTGCCGAGTTCCTCCTCGTCACACCTTCCCGCCTGGTCCACACCCGAGCGACCGCCTCAGGAAGCACGGAGATCATCGGCGAGGCGGCCCCGAATCAAGTGGTCGGGGCGAGCACTCGAGTCGATCGCGGGCATGCGACCGCCGTTGTGCAGCTCCGGGCCCGGCCGGAGTTCCGCCTGCACGGCACTGACCCCGGGGAGGCTGCCGAGTTCGCGCGCCGGCTCACCGTCCTCGCCCGGTCGGGAATCCTCCCCGACTGACGAACCGCCTCGGCGAGGTGATTCTCCGTTCCGCAACGGGACGTCGGTGACGCCGGTGCGAGGCCCCGCCTCGGCGACGGTCAGTCGACACCGAGGGCGAGCAGAACGATGAGGACGATGTTGAGGACGATGATGAGCGCCGAGGCGGCCACGGCGATGAGCGTGATCCAGCGTGCGTTCGCGAATTCGCCCATCACCCGGCGGCTGCTCGTGAGCCTGACCAGGGGGATCATCGCAAATGGGATGCCGAGGCTGAGTACGACCTGGCTGAGCACGAGCGCCCACGTCGGGTCGACGCCGATGGCGAGGACGATGAGCGCGGGGATCATAGTGAACGCGCGCTGCCACACGATCGGAATGTGCACGCGCAGCAGACCCTGCATGATCGAGGCGCCCGCATAGGAGCCGACGGCGCTCGAGGCCAACCCCGAGGCCAGCAGTCCGATGCCGAAGAAGAGGCCGACGACCTCGCCGAGGTTGGCCGTGACGACCGCGTGCGCTCCTTCGATGGTGTCGGTGCCGGTCTGGCCGCGCAGCGCCGCGGCGGCCAGCAGCAGCATGGCGATATTCACCGACCCGGCGATGACGAGGGAGAGCACGACGTCCCAGCGGCTGGCGCGCAGCAGCTGCCCGGTCGAGGTGGTCGCATTGTCGCGGTGGCGGTCGACCGAGAGCGCCGAGTGGAGGTAGATCGCATGAGGCATGACGGTGGCGCCGAGCATGCTCGCGGCCAGGACCACGGAGTTCGTGCCCTCGAGCCGCGGCACGATTCCACCTGCGGCTTGCCCCCAGTTCACATCCCCGACGAGCAGGCCTGCTAGAAAGCCGATGGCGATGATGACCAGAAATCCGATGATGACGAACTCGAAGGGACGCTGACCGCGGGTGGATTGGATCGACAGCAGAAACAGCGACACCACCCCGACGATGACACCCCCGAGGAGGAGCGGCAAGTCGAAGAGGATCTTCAGGGCGATCGCCCCACCGATGACTTCGGCGAGGTCGGTGGCGATGGCGACGATCTCGGCCTGCCCCCAGTACGCGAGTCGGCTTCTCTTGCGGAGGCGATCACCGAGCAGACTCGGCAGCGACTGCCCGGAGACGAGTCCGAGCTTCGAGGACAGGTACTGGACGAGAACGGCGATGAGGTTCGCAGCCACGAGCACCCAGACGAGGAGGTACCCGTACTCCGCACCGGCGGTGAGATTGGCCGCGACGTTGCCCGGATCGACATACGCGATGGCCGCGACGAAGGCCGGGCCGAGGAGCACTGCCGTGGAGATCTTCTTCCGGCCATGCTTCTTCAGTCCACGCTCGCGGGTGCGCACCGATGCTGAGGGATCGACGTTCATGAAGTTAAGGTACATTAACTTTCCTGCCGAAGACAACACGACACTTGGTCTGGAAAGTGAACACGGAAGGGCTTAAAGTTCGAGCATGGCCAGTGAACACGTTCAGCTGAGATCCGGCAAGCGCCGGCAGACCGAGGATCGGATCATCGGCGCTGCCGCGAAACTGTTCCTCGACCATGGCTTCAAAGCCACGACCATCCGGGCGATCGCCAGGGCCGCCGAGGTGTCGGTCGGCCGGGTGATGGCCGTCGGCGACAAGGACGCCATCCTCGTCGCCTGCTTCGACCGGTGGATCGGTCAGCTGCAAGCCGGGACGTACACGCCACCGGCGCGACGCACGAGCCTGTCGCGTCGGGAAACGAACGCCGGCGCAACAACGGGCCCGCCCCGACCATCCTCGGCGGTGCAGCGTCATCTGCTCGAACTCTTCCTGCCGTTCCTCGAGTTCTTCGCCGAACACGAGGATCTGTCCCGCGACTATGCGGCGGCGATGATGCGGGTCAGGGGCGAGCCGGAGGTATTCAACACCCTCGCCGTGGACCTGCAGAGCCGTCTGAGCGAGTCACTGGTCTCGATCGGGATCAATGAGGGCCACGCACGCGCGAGCGCCGCAGCTCTCTACGACTCGTACCTGGGCATCCTCTTCCGGTGGGCGGCGACGACGATGAGTCTCGACGACGCCGTCGAGGCGATGCTGGCCAGCATCGTCTTCCACACTCGCGTCAGGGGTTCGCTGTGAGGGGTTCACCGTGATCCTGCTGCCCGATCCGGTCTGGCCGGTCGTCGTCCTCGCGGTCATCGTCGCCGGCGACGGTCTGCTCACCTTCCGTCCGCCGCGCGCCATCGCCGCCTGCCTCGACGGGGTCGGCTTCCCACGTGAATGGTGGTGGGTGCTCGCGGCGGTGAAGTTCCTCGCCGCGGCCGGACTGGTGACGGGGATCTGGATTCCCGGGCTCGGCGCAGCAGCCGCGGCGGGCCTCGTCGTCTACTTCCTCTGCGCCGCTGCCGCTCACCTGCGAGCGAGGTATGCCGGTCGGGATTTCTGGCTCAATTGCCTGGGAATGCTCGTCGTCTGCATCGCGGTGCTCGTGCTCTGCTTCCTCTGAATATCCCATGTCTCAGTCCGGAGAATTCTTCGCCACATCCCGCACCTCGATCCCGTTTTGGCCTAGAGTCGAAGTACGGCATCGGCGCCACCGCGGCGTTCGGCCGTCCGGCAGAGTTGCAGAACTGCTCGGTGATGGTGCCGAGCCACCCGGCAGAGGAGTGTGGACATGCCCGAATATGCCGACAGCAGTCGCACGCGCGACGAGACTCCACAAGAACGCCACGAGCGATGGGCCTGGATCCATGAGACGGCGTCGATGACAGGCTGGGACTTCTCACCGTTGTCCGGCCGCCTCGTCGCCGATGACCCGCCCTGGGACTTCGACCAGATCTGCCTCGACGCGATGGCCAACTCACACAGCTGCCTCGACATGGGAACGGGAGGCGGCGAGCGCCTCGGCGAACTCATCGATCGCCTCGAGGAGGCCCGGCCTCCCGGCGAACCGTCGCCGACGATCTCCGCGACCGAAGGGTGGGAGCCCAACGTGCCCCTGGCCGCCTCGATGCTGGAGGACTATGGGGTCGAGGTCACCCGGTACGACAGCGATCATCACCCGGAGATGCCGTGGGCCGACGGTGAGTTCGACCTCGTGATGAACCGTCACGAAAGCTATGACCTCGCCGAGGTGGCCCGCGTGCTCTCCCCGGGCGGGCAGTTCCTCACCCAGCAGGTCGACGGCACGGAGGCGCAGGAGTTCCGCGACTTCTTCGGCGGCGGGGTGGGCGATCTGCGCCAACAGCTCGAGCCGCGCCTCAGCGATGCCGAGAGTCAGGGCCTGTCGATCGAGGCGGCTCGCAAATGGCAGGGGACGATGCGCTTCACCGACGTCGAGGCGGTCATCGAGTACCTCGCCTACATCCCGTGGGATGTCCCCGGGTTCTCCGTCAGGTCCAACCTCGATGTCCTCAGACGCCTGGCCGAGTCGAGTGAGCCGATCACAGTCACGCAGAAGAGGTTCCTCATCGTCGCCCGCAAACCCTGACTCGCGCTGCCTGCAGGGTAGTTTTCCCGACCCCACTCTTGGGATAGCAGGGTGGGGCGCCGCCTTTCTGCGTCGATAGCGTCGAAGCATGACTTCGACGGACTTCTCGTACCCCCAGCCCACCGACGATGAGCTCGCGGCACAGCAGCCCCGAGTCCCCGCCCCTCCCGTCCATCCCGTCTATGCCTCGCCGCGGCCCGACGATCTGGCTGATGCGCACAACGGCGTCAACACACGAATGGATGGCGCCGCCTCGGTGAAGTCGCCGGCGCTGGGCAAGGTGGCCGTGGCGCTCTCGATCGTCGCCATGGCCCTGAGCCTGGCCGCCTCGGTGATCTTGGGCGTGACCGTCGGGCCGTCCGAGGCCGCGTCCGGCTACTACTTCACGGACACACCGCATTGGTATCAGACCCTGGCGACCGTTCTCGTCGGAGTCCAGGGCCTGTGCACCTGCTTGGGTCTCACAGGCATCATTCTCGGCATCACGGCCGCGGTCACCGGGCGGGGCCGAACACCCGGCAGCATCGCCATCGCCGTCGCTGCGATCGCCCCGTTCGTTTCATTCGGCACCTTCGTCGCCCTCGCCTTCATCGCCGCCTGAGCCTCTCCCGACTTCGCCGAAAAACGGGCTGAGCGCCGAAGAACGCGTGTGCGCATGCGTTTCTCGACACTCACCCCGTTTTTCGACGAACTGTCCGAAATTATCTACGGCTGCCGGACGGTCCGAGCCAACGATTCCGGGGGCCGATCACCGACTAGAATTGCGGAATGACGACCTTGCCGCTCTCCCTCGCCTCGGCGGATCATGGGCGCCTGCATTGCGGGTATTTCGAGCGCGGGAAATGCCGTTCCTGCGCGCTCATCGAGACGCCTTATGGGCAGCAGATCACGGGCAAGGAGTCCTGGTGCCGGGAGACCCTCGCCGAGGCGGCTCCACGTGAATGGCTGCCAACTTTCGCCGGCGGGGTGCGGGACTTCAGGAACCGGGCGAAGCTCGTCGTCGGCGGGTCAGCCGGGCACGCCACCTTGGGCATCCTCGATCAGGAGTTCCACGGTGTCGATCTGCGTGACTGCGGGATTCAGGCCCCCGCGATCCGTGCAGTGATTCCGGTACTCGCGGAATTCCTCGATGGCACGGGACTCGAGCCCTATGATGTCGTAGCGCGCCGCGGGGAATTGAAGTTCGTCCATGTCACCGCGGCACCGTCGGGTGAGCTGATGATCCGGTTCGTCGTCCGCACTCAGCATGGTCTCGATGTGCTGCGATCGCGGAAGGGTCCGCTCTTCGAACTCGTCCCAGCTGCGTCCGTGGTGTCGGTGAATCTGCTGCCGGAGCACAAGGCCGTGCTCGAAGGCAGCCGCGAGGAGATGTTCCGCGGCGAATCGCTGCGGATGAATCTTGATCGGGTCGATCTGCATCTGCGACCGCAGAGTTTCTTTCAGACGAACACCGCCGTGGCCATCGGACTGTACAACCAGGTCGCCGAATGGGTGGACTCAGTGGAGGCCAAGAACCTGTGGGATCTCTACTGCGGCGTCGGCGGATTCGCGCTCTACTGTGCAGACAGCTCCCGCCACGTCACCGGTGTCGAGATCAGCGAGCAGGCGATCGAATCCGCGAAGATCAGTGCCAGCGAACTCGGCATCGACGCACGATTCCTCGCCGGCGATGCCACAGAGTTCGCCGAGGAGCACCTGGGTGGTGCTGGTTCCTCACCCCTGGTCGACTCTTCCGCCTCGTCAGCGGAGGAACACCTAGCCACGGATGAACGGCCGGACTGCGTGGTCGTCAACCCCCCTCGGCGCGGGATCGGGGCCAAGCTGTCGTCTGTACTCGAGGATTCGGGTGTCGAGCACATCGTGTATTCGAGCTGCAATCCCGTCTCCCTGGCCAAGGACCTCGCCCGGATGCCGAGCTATACCGTCGAGCGGGCGCGGATCTTCGACATGTTTCCGCACACGAAGCACCTCGAGGTCGCGGCCCTGCTGCGCCGGCAGTGAGAACGGAGGACTCACAGCGTTGGAAACTCACGCCGTGCCATACCCTCGGCCATGCGCACCTCGGCAAGCGTCGCCTCGGATGGCATTTGCCCGCTCGTTGCCGGCGGACACGATGCGCCTCACCGCAGCTTCGCAGTCACCTCGGCGGCCGTGGCGATGACCTTCTCGACCAGCGACGCCAATGGATCGGAGTCCACCCCAGACCCCTGATCCAGGTCCTTCCCCGCGCCCTTATCCGCCCCCGTTCCAGCGGCCTTCACGCTGTCGGACACTGACAGTCCGACGGCGGCGATCGGGCGTCCCAGCACATCGAACACCGGTGCCGCGATCGTCGAGATGCCCGGCGTCACCTCTCCGTGTTCGATCGCCCAGCCGACTCGCCTCTCCTGGGCGAGCACGGCGTTGAGGGCCTTGACCGAGGTCGGGCCCTTACCGGTGCGGGTGACGAATCCGGTCTCGGACTGCAACATCGCGAGCACCTCGGACTTCGGCAGCTGCGCGAGGATCGCCCGCCCCGTCGCGGTGAGGTAGCTGGGCATGCGCACCCCGGTGGCGGTGATGACGGCAACCGACTTCAGCGACTGCTCCTTGAGCACATACTCGGTCTCCCAACCGCGGATGATCGCGAGCTGTGCCGTGGCGGCTGTGTCTTCGGCCAGCTGTCGCACGATCGGCTGCGCCAACCGCTGCAGCGGGTTCGTCCGCAGGTAGGACGCCCCGAGCTCGTGCACGCCGGCCCCGAGCACGTACCCGGAATCAGTGCGCGCCACGAGTCCGAGCTCCTCGAGGACGTTGAGGATGTCGTAGGCGCTCGATCGCGGAATGTCGAGGGACCGGACCAGCGCGCCGGCCGTGATCGCCCGGTTCGACACCGCCATGTGCCGCAGGATCGCGATCGCCCTGCGCAGCGCGGGAACCTCAGCCACGGCGACCACTTCCGATCCCGGCAACTCCGGCGTGCCTGCCCGCAACGACCTCAGCCACGATTCAGCCTTCCATCTCCAGCGCCGCGAACGCCTGCGCGTAGAGCTCGGAGATGTCCCCGAGTTCGGCGTGCACGCCGTCGCGCACGCGCACTCGACCGCCGCTGACGGTCAAGGACACGTCCGCCGAGGTGGCCGTGAGGATGATCTGTTCGTCCAGTGATCCCATGGTGCGCATGCTGTCGGTGCGCAGGGCGACGAAATCGCACGCCTTCCCGACCTCGAGCGCGCCGACGGGCAGGTGGAGGCTGCGTGCCCCGCCTTCGGTGAGTGCCGTGATGAGTTCGGTCGGTGAGAATCGGCCGCGCTGACCGGAGCGCAGGCGTTCGCCGGCTTCGAGCCCTTGGGTCTCGCGCAGGGCGTCGAGGACGACGTGCTGGTCGGAGCCGAGCGAGATCACAGCTCCGGCGTCGGCGAGTTCCCGGGCCGGTCCGATGCCGTCAGCGAGGTCCGCCTCGGTGCACGGGCACATGACGATCGTCGACCGGGAGCCGCCGAGGATCGCGATGTCCTCCTCGCTCAGGTGGGTAGCGTGGACGGCCGAGAGCCGGTCGGTGACGACTCCGGAGCGTCCGAGCACCTCGGTGGGACTGGCTCCGTACGCACTCTGGCAGGCTTCGTTCTCCGCGGGCTGTTCGGACAGGTGCACGTGCACGGGCCCGGTGAGTTCGGCGAACCTCGGCAGGTTCGCGGCCGGGACTGCGCGGATCGAGTGGATGGCCGCGCCGACGTGGACGAAGCTCTCACCTGGAGCGTTGACAGGGAACTCCTCGGCGAAAGCTTCGGTGAGTCCGGCATGACGGTCCATGTACCCGTCGATGGTGCCGTCACCGAAACGAGCCTGTTCGGGCGAGAGTTCCGCGTCAATGGCGCCGGTGAGGTAGCAGGTGTCGAGGAGTCGGATGCGGATCCCCGCCGAGGTGGCCGCCCGTGCCAGCGCCCGTTCTATCGCGTGGGCGCGCAGTTCGTCATCGTTCGCGTCCCCGCGGGGACGTTCGGTGTGGTCGTCCGCCTCGGCGACCGGATCCGCCGCGTCCCCGCGGGGACGTTCCGTGCCGTAAGGGGTTCCGTCCTGAGCGTGGTGGACGTAGTGGAACTCCCCCACCGAGGTGTAGCCGCCGGCGAGCATCTCGGCGAACACGGCGCGGGCCACGGTCTCGTAGGACTGGGGATCGAGTTTCGCGGCGACGGAGTACATGACTTCGCGCCAGGTCCAGAAGGTGCCGCCGTCGCCGTGGGTGCGGCCGCGCAGCATCCGGTGGAATGCGTGCGAGTGCGCGTTGACACCGCCGGGGAAGACGAACCCGTGCACTGACTCGGCGTCGGAGGGTGCAGTGTCGATCCCGGTCTCGACAGCGGTGAGCGTTCCTGTGTCGTCGGCGCTCAGCAGGACTCCGCTGGCGACGGCTCCGTCGACCCAGGCGGATTCGCACCAGTAACGGGTGCTCATCGTGCACCTCCTGCCGTCGGGCCTCCGACGCTGCCGGCAAGGGCGTGTTCGATGCCGAGTTCGCGGGCGAGCACCTTGACGAGCGCGTCGACTCCGGCCCTCTGGTCGTCGACCTCGCAGGCTTCTTCGGGAGCGTGGGAGACGCCGGTCGGGTTGCGGACGTAGAGCATCGCCGACGGCACATGGGGCGCGAGGATTCCGGCATCGTGTCCGGCGCCCGAGGGCAGCAGCGGTGCGTCCGGCAGCACCGAGGTCAGGCGCGAGTTGAGGTCGGCGGTGAAGTGAGTCGTCGGCGAGTAGGACTCCTGCGAGATGGTCACCTCGACCCCGGAATCGGCGCCGTGGTCCTTCGCACGACGGCTGATCGCCTCGAGCACCTGCTTGACGACAGCGTCGTCAGGGTGGCGGATGTCGAGCCAGAAGCTCATGGACGAGGCGATGACGTTCGTTCCGCCCGGGTGGATGAGGGTGCGGCCCACGGTCGCCACGGCGCTCGCGTCAGTGGCGGCCGCTAGGGTCGGGATATCCCCGATCACACGGGAGGCCGCGACTACCGGGTCGGCGCGATGGCTCATCGGAGTCGTGCCGGCATGGTTGCCCTGACCGGAGAAGGCGCAGTGCCAGCGACCGTGGCCGATGATCGAGGAGCCGATGGCAACGGCCTGATCGGTGCCCGCCAGACCGATGCCCTGTTCGACATGGAGTTCGATGAA
This sequence comes from Brevibacterium sp. VCM10, assembly GCF_000583215.1. Taxonomy (NCBI): domain Bacteria; kingdom Bacillati; phylum Actinomycetota; class Actinomycetes; order Micrococcales; family Brevibacteriaceae; genus Brevibacterium; species Brevibacterium sp. VCM10. The sequence goes on along the minus strand of NZ_JAJB01000019.1, from coordinate 73,126 downwards.
GGAACCGATTCCGGCCAGCCGAGACTGGTCACGCCCGATCCGATCAGGATCGAGGCCATAGCCACGGGCGACGTCGGCGAAAGTGTCCCCGGCGGCGTCCTTGAGCCCGAGTGCCCGATCTGCCTCGATGGCACCGGTGAGCAGACGGGAGCCGAGGCAGGCGACGCCGAAGCGTGATCCCTCTTCCTCGGGGAACACACCCAGGGCGAAAGGCCGGGTGGACTGGTCAAGCGCGCCAGTGGCCTTGAGCACGTCGAAGGCCGCCAGCGCCGAGGCGACGCCGAGGGGACCGTCGAACTCGCCGCCGCCGGGGACGGAGTCGAGATGGGAACCAGTGACGACGGCGTTCGCACCCTGCGGGGTGGCCCAGGCCCACGTGATGCCGTTGGCGTCGATCTCCGTGTCGAGGCCACGGCGGTCCGCCTCGGCGAGGAACCACTCACGCAGCTCCCGTTCGGTGGCCGAGAATCCGGGCCGCTGGTAGCCCGGCCCGCGGGTGTCGCGGCCGGTGTCCTCGATCTGGCTCAACAGCGAGACGACATCGCTCATTAACAGTTCACTCCGTTCGAAATCGGTCAGGTCCGGTGATGTGTCGGCGCCGTGGTCGGCCGGCCCCGGTGATGTGTCGGTCCCGTGGTCGGCCGGCCCCGGCGTCAGAGGACCGATGTCGGGCCGGCCGGCGACCGACCCCGCCCCTGTCTCAGTCTTTGTGCGTCGTGGCTGCGTCCGTGCCCGAAGCCTCGGCGGCGGCTTCGAGGTTGCCCAGCGCCGTGAACTCGGGATCGTTGACGGCCGGTCCGCCGTCTTCCGGCTGCCAGGTTCCGGCAGCGGCGGTGACGGTGTGGGTCAGCGGCGTGACCGACTCGGCGGCTGCGACCAGCGCTCCGTCCTTGACCTTCGCGATGGTCTCGGCGAGTTCGGGCGAGAGGAATCGGTCGGGGCCGGGACCGGGGACGGTCTCGCGGATCGCTGCGATCACGGCTCCGGTCACCGGTGCCGGTGCGGCGTCACGCATATCGCAGGCGCGGGAGGCGGCGTAGAGTTCGATGCCGACGACGGAGGCGAGGTTGTCGATGACCTTGCGCAGTTTGCGTGCGGCCGACCAGCCCATGGACACGTGGTCTTCCTGCATGGCCGAGGACGGGATCGAGTCGACCGAGGCCGGTGTCGCGCCGCGTTTGGCCTCGGAGACCATGGCCGCCTGCGTGTAGTGGGCGATCATCAGGCCGGAGTCGACGCCGGCGTCATCGGCGAGGAACGGGGTGAGGTTCTGGTTGCGGGCGACGTCCATCATCCGGTCGGTGCGACGTTCGGACATCGAGGCGACGTCCGCGGCGACGATGGCGAGGAAGTCCAAAGCATGGGCCAGCGGCGCACCGTGGAAGTTGCCGTTCGAGGACACCATTCCGTTCGTGAGCACGACGGGGTTGTCGATGGCGGCCCGAAGCTCGCGTTCAGCAACCTGGGTGGCGAAGGCGACGGCGTCGCGGGCGGCACCGTTGACCTGCGGGGCGCAGCGCATCGAGTACGCATCCTGGACGAGGTGAGTGGAGTCGCGGTGGCTGGCCGTGATGCCGGAGTCGGCGAGCGCGGCGAGCATGTTCGCCGCCGAGGCGGCCTGACCGTCGTGCGGACGCAGCGCGTAGTGAAGTTCGGGGGCGAAGACGGCGTCGGTGCCGAAGAGCCCTTCGATGCTCATGGCCGCGGACACGTCGACGGCGGTGAGCAGGTTCTCCAGGTCGGTCAGCGCCATGATGAGCATGCCCAGCATGCCGTCGGTGCCGTTGACGAGCGCGAGGCCTTCCTTCTCGGCCAGGGTGACCGGGGTGATACCGGCCTTCGCGAGGATCTCATCGGCAGGCCCGGCCACACCGTCGGGTCCTTCGGCGACTCCTTCACCCATGACGACGAGGGCGCATGCCGACAGTGGTGCGAGATCTCCGGAGCAGCCGAGTGATCCGTACTCGTGGACGACCGGGGTGATTCCGGCGTTGAGCAGATCGACATAGGTCTGGAGGACTTCGGCGCGGACGCCGGCCCGACCGGTGGCGAGTGTCCGGGCGCGCAGCAGCATCAGCGCCCGCACGACCTCGCGTTCGACGGGTTCACCGACGCCGGCGGCGTGGGAGCGGATAAGGGACTTCTGCAGCTGGGTGCGCAGCTCTGCGGGGATGTGGCGCTGGGCGAGCGCACCGAATCCGGTCGAGACTCCGTAGACGGGCTTCTCCGCCTGAGCGAGGGCGTCGATGGCCTCGCGGTACTTATTCACCCGGGCCAGAGTGGCCTCGGACAGGGTGACCTTCGCGTCGCGGCGGGCGACGTCGACCACCTCGGCGAAGGTCAGCGTATCGGGGTCGAGATCGATGAAGTCGGTCATCGTGTGCCTTTCTGTGAGTGCGTCAGTGTGATGTCTGAGTCGTGGATGAAGTTCTCCTACGCCGGCGCCGAGGTGGTTCCTCGCCGTCGACGCGCCGTGCTCGTGCGTAGGTGGTTCAATCGCGGGATCGGTTGTCGACGATGAGCTCACCGCCGGAGTAGACCCTCTCGACCAGCTGGACACCCGGCCGGTAGGCCAGGTGGCGGTAGCTGGGTGCATCGAGGATGGCCAGGTCGGCGCGGGCTCCCACACCGAGGTGGCCGACGTCGGTGCGCTGCAGGGCGTTGGCTCCTCCGGCGGTCGCGGCCCACACCGCCTGTTCGACGGTGAAGTGCAAGTCGCGGACGCCGATGGCGATGACGAAGGGCATGCTGTTGGAGAACCCGGAACCGGGATTGCAGTCGCTGGCGACCGCCAGCGACACCCCGGCATCGACGTACCGGCGGGCGTCGGGGTAGGGCTGGCGGGTGGAGAATTCGATGCTCGGCAGCAGGGTGACGACGGTGCCCGCCTCGGCGAGGACGGCGAGGTCCTCATCGGAGGCGAAGGTCGCGTGGTCGACGGACACACAGCCGAGTTCCGCGCCGAGCTTGAGCGCCCCGCCCTCGGTGAGTTGGTTGGCGTGCAGCCGCGGTTTCATGCCGGCGGACTTGCCGGCTTCGATGATCCGCCGCGTCTGATCCTCGGTGAAGGCACCGGTTTCGCAGAACACGTCGATCCACTTCGCCTTGCCGGTCGCTGCCGGGATGATCTCGTCGATGACGAGGTCGACGTAGCGTTCCGGCTCGTCCTTGAACTCCGGCGGGACGACGTGCGCGGCGATGAGGGTCGATTCCTCGGTGTGCCGGTTGATGATGTCGAGGGCCTGGATCTCGTCGGTCACGGTCAGCCCGTACCCGGATTTGATCTCGAACGTCGTCGTTCCCTGCCGCTTCGCCTGGTCGAGGAGGTGGACGAGGTTGGCTTCGAGTTCGGCTTCACTGGCGGCGCGGGTGGCGGCCACGGTGGTGGCGATCCCGCCGGCCGAATACTTCTGCCCGGCCATTCGGGCAGCGAATTCCTCGGACCGGTCACCGGCGAAGATGAGGTGGTTGTGGCTGTCGACGAAGCCGGGGATGACGGCTTTCCCACCGAGGTCGATCGTCTCGAGTCCGCTGAGATCATTCGCCGAGGTGACTTCCCCGTTGGCGATGTCATCGTCGTTGAGGCTCAGTCCTCCATCACCGAGGTGGCTCTCCACTGCCGTGTCCGCCTGGGCGGACGGTCCCGACCAGACGACCCGACCGTCGTCGATGAGCAGCGCGGCGTCGGTGATGACACCCAATTCGCCGAGCGTGTCGAGGTAGTTGACGACGAGTTCGCTGATGCCGGTGATGAGCTGCATGGCGAGTCGGGCCTTTCCGATCGAGAATGAGTCCCTCTCAGTATGGCCCGACCGCAAGCGGGGCAGAACCTCTCCCGCAGATATTCGTCCGATATTTCGGACAGAGGAGCGACGGGGCGCTCAGCTCGCTCGGAGTTCGCCCTTGACGATCTTGCCCACCGAATTCTTCGGCAAACCGTCGCGGATGTGGATGGTCGTCGGCAGCTTGTATCGAGCCAGCCGGGGCTCGAGGAACGACAGCAGCTCGCTCTCGGTGGTGGTCGCCCCCTCGCGCAGGGTGATATGGGCAACGACGAGCTCGCCGTACTTCTCGTCGGGATCGCCGACCACGGCCGCTTCGACAACCTGATCATGGCCGAGCAGAGCGTCCTCGATCTCCTTCGGGTAGATATTCTCGCCGCCGCGGATGATGAGATCCTTGATCCGATCGACGAGCGTGAGGTAGCCGTCGTCGTCGAGGAAACCGACGTCGCCCGTATGCAGCCAACCATCACGAAGCACCTCGGCGGTGGCGTCGGGGCGACCGAGGTAGCCGCGCATGATCGTGCGGCTGGCGATGACGACCTCACCGGCCTCCCCTGCCGGCAGCAGGTTCCCGTCGGGATCCTTGATGCCGACCTCGAAGCCGGGCAGCGCAGGCCCGACGGTGCCGGGCTTGGCCGTGCCGTCGTTGCGGTTGAGGGTGGCGCAGACCGAGCATTCGGACAGCCCATAGCCTTCGACCATGTCGACGTCGAATTTGGTCTCGAACCGCGCGATCGCGTCCTTCGACATCGGAGCCGCCCCGCAGATGACGAAGCGCAGCGAGCTGGTATCGACCTCGCGGGTCGTCTGCGCCTCGAGGACGGAGAAGATCGTGGGAACGGCGGAGAAATAGGTGGGACGCTCCTCCTCGACGACGTCCCAGAAGGTCCGACCCTCGAATTTCGGCAGCACGTGGACGCTGCCACCGAGCATGAGCGGGGTGACCGTTCCGGCCAGCAGGCCGTTGCAATGGAAGAGCGGAAGGACCAACAGACTGCGGACATCGTCACCGAAGTCGAGACCGTTGAGAATCGACCACACCATAGCCGCGAGGTTCGACTGCTCGAGAACACAGCCCTTCGGCCGGCCAGTGGTACCTGAAGTGTAGACGATGAGCCCGGCGTCGTCATCCCGAACTGCCGAGCCATCGGGAGCATCAGCGAGATCAGCGCCCGGCTCGGCGCGGAAGCACTCATCAGTCACTGACAGGTGCCCGAGACCGAGTTCAAAGGACAGCGTATCCGCACGCTCCTCACCGACGAGAGCTTTTGCCCCGGAGTCATCGAGTTGGAAGAGCACTTCTTCATCGGTCAGCGCCGGGTTGATCGGCGTCAGTGCGGCGCCGAGTGACCAGGTGGCGAACATCGTGGTGATGAGTTCGGGAACGTTGCGCAGCAGCACACCGACGACCGAGCCGCTGGTGATGCCGTGGCGATCGCGCAGGGTCTGCGCGGTCGCAGCCACAGCCGCAGCGAATTCGGAGTTGTCGAGTCGACCTTCGGGCCAGCTCAGGCACGGACCGGTCGGGTCACTGTGTGCACGGGTGAAGGGCAGGCCGACGACCTCGGCGACACTGAAAGTCTGCGCCGCTTCCGTCGTAGGGTCGAGGGCCGCCTCGGGGCGGGAATTGCTGTATGCCGTCGTTGCCATGAAAACACCGTAGGCCGATCACCCCTCCCGAGCACCGGCCGCGGCGTCCAAAGAGCTCCAGCATTTTCGTTCGAGAGTACAAAATCCTTCCGATCCGCGCGCAGATTCATTCACTGATCGGGATCTGGCGCACTAGGGTGCTCCTATGGCCGAAACGCAGAAGTACCCGCCCAAAGACGGGCAGGTGACCGAGGTGGAGCTCTACACCTCACGGATGGCCGCGCAGATGCGACCGCACATCACTGAGTTCACTGCACTCGTCTACGACTATCTGGCCACCCGAATCACAGAACTGAGCAAGGAAACGGCGTTGCTGGAGCTGTTGCGAGCAAGCATCGAGTCGAACATCGAAACGGTCTTCGCCGCTCTCGAACAGCGACTCTCCCCCGACCATCTCCGCCCCCCACAAGCAGCGTTCGACTATGCGAAGGCCCTGGCTCAGCGAGGAATCTCGGTCAATGCCCTGGTCAGGGCGTACCGCCTAGGGCAGCAGCGACTCCTCCAACGGGTCTACGAAGTCGTCATCGCCGAAGACGATCTGCCGCCGCAGCTGGTGACAGCGGTCTTCCAGTTCCAAGTCGACGAGGTCTCCGAATACATCGACTGGATCTCTCAGAAGGTCGCCGACCACTATGAGGTCGAACGCGAATCGTGGTTGGCCAACCGCGCCACGGCGCGTGAGACGCAGGTGCGCAGGATCATCAACGGGGACGACGTCGATCCGTCATCGGCCGAACGCATCCTCGGCTACGGACTGTCTGCACGGCACATCGGGGTCATCGCGTGGACTCCACCGGGCGCCGATCACACGGCCGATCAGCTCGGGAGGTTCACAGCCGCAATCCGCGCTCTCGGTCAAGCATTGGGGACGAAGCGTCCGGTACTCATCATCGGCCGGGATCAGAACACTGCGTGGGGATGGATCTCCGTGCCCGATGACTGGTCATTCGACGCAGCCCTGCTCGCCGGCTTCACCGGCAGAGCAACAACAGGCTCCTCGGGGACACTGACCGCGCGACACGGATCGGTGCAGCTTGCCATCGGTTCGGCCCATCCGCGGACAGCCGGGTTCAGGCTCTCTCACCAGGAAGCCGTCCGAGTGCAGCACGTGTCGATCGCCGGTTCATGCGATGCCCCGCTGGTCTCCCACGACCAGTGGGGAATGAGTGTCGTGTCCCTCCTCGCAGGTGATCTCGAAGCGGCGCGAACGTGGGCGCGTTCAGTCCTCGGCCCCATCGCCGAAGACACTGAGGCCAATTCCCGACATCGCCGGACACTGCGCGAATTCCTCCGCCACGACCTCAGTTACACAGCGACCGCAGCGGCAATGTCGATGCACAAGAATTCGATCCGCTACCGCATCGAAATGGCCGAGGCCGAACTCGGCATGGCCGTGAGCGTGGATCGCCTTACGGTCGAAGCCGCGCTCTGCGCACACCATTACCTCATCCCCACAGAGCACTGAGCCTCACCGCGTCTTTGTATTCCGGGTACAAGCGGACCGCTGAGGTTCGGCTTCTCCAGCCATGGGATCTGCGTCACATCATTCCTAATCTGGGTTCAGGTCCACTGCTCGACATCGAGGTCGGGCACCTGCCGAGAAAGGAAGCGCCATGGGGTTCTCTACACCCGTGCCACCTCCGGTCGACATGGAGACATTCCAGTCACAATCGCTGTCTGACCGCGTCCGCGCCGTCGTCCTCCACTGGGTCGACTTCGGCTTCGGCTCACCGCTGCTGTTCCACTGCATCTACATCGCGAAGCTCGCCGTCCTCTACATCGGACTCGGCGTCACCTTGGCAACACTGACGTCGGGCCTGGGCGCTCCTTGGCACGTGATGCAGTGGTGGAACGAACCGATCGTCTACCAGAAACTCGTCCTGTGGACGCTGCTGCTCGAGACCATCGGCGTCGCCGGTTCTTGGGGTCCCCTGGCCGGCAAGTTCAAGCCGATGACCGGCGGCTACCTGTTCTGGCTGCGTCCGGGCACCATACGGATGCCACCCTGGCCAGGCAAACTTCCGGGAACCAACGGCTTCAACCGCACCATCGTCGATGTCGTACTCTACGCCTTGCTGCTCGTGGCCACGTTCGTGCCGATCATCCTGCCCGGAGCCCCTGGCGCGCAGGTCGCTTCGAACTACCCCGAGGGCTTCGGCAATCTCGTCTCTCCGGTGATGATGATCGCTCCGCTCGTGCTCCTCGTCCTCATCGGACTGCGCGACAAGGTCATCTTCATCGCTGCCCGCGCCGAACAGTACGGCCCCGCTGTACTCATGTTCGCCCTCGTCCCGGTGTTCGCCGGCGGCTTCGTCGACATGATCATCATGCTCAAGCTGCTCATCTTCTCCGTGTGGGTCGGTGCCGGTGTGTCAAAGTTCGGCAAGCATTTTTCGTTCGTCATCCCACCGATGATCTCGAACTCGCCGTTCATTCCGTCCAAGATGGTCAAGCGGATGCACTACCGCAACGCCCCCGAGGATGTGCGTCCCGGCGGAATGGGTGTCCTCGTCGGCCACGGACTCGGCACCCTCGTCGAGATCGCGACCCCGATCGTCCTGCTCTTCACCACGAACTTCACAGTCGCACTGCTCGCTGCTGGACTGATGATCTGCTTCCACCTCTTCATCACCTCCACCTTCCCGCTCGCGGTCCCGCTGGAGTGGAACCTGCTGTTCGCCTACACAGCTGGGTTCCTGTTCATCGGATTTCCCAACGCTGACGGCTACAGCATCTATGACGCCTCGTCGCCATGGCTGGTCATCGTGTCACTGGCCGGGCTGTTCTTCTTCCCCGTGCTCGGCAATCTGCGCCCCGACCTCGTCGCGTTCACACCGTCGATGCGTCAGTACGCAGGTAACTGGGCGTCGGCCCTGTGGGCCTTCCAGCCCGGCGCTGAGGACAAACTCGAAGTCGTCACGCGTCCCACGAAGAACCAGGTCAACCAGCTGCAGCAGATGGGCTTCCCGCAGGAAGCCGCTGAGCTCACCCTTCAGCAGACACTGGGATGGAGGACCATGCACAGCCAGGGCCGCGGCCTATTGTCCCTGATGTACATGCACGTCAGCGACGTTGACCGGGCGACGATCCGTGAGGCCGAGTTCGCGTGCAACTCACTCGTCGGGTTCAATTTCGGTGACGGTCATCTGCACAATCACCACTTGATCGCCGAGTTGCAGCGCCGGTGCCATTTCGAGCCAGGCGAGTTCATCGTCGCGTGGGTCGAATCGCAGCCGATCCACAAGAACACGCAGGAGTACATGGTCATCGACGCCGCGGTGGGTATCGTGGAGCGCGGAACGTGGAATGTCGCCGACGCGGTCGCCGAGCAGCCCTGGTTGCCCAACGGCCCCATCCCGACTCACGTCACCTGGCGGGATCCGAACTACACCCCCGCTTCGGAGCGTCCGGCTCAGCAGCCGACCGAGAGGACAGTGAGCTCTAGCGCCGAGGCAGCTGCAGAGACCTCGGTGGCCGACCGCAACGGCTGATGCCGGCAGAGCGCTGATCGGCAGCCGCCGATCGGGTCGGTCCTGAAGGGACCTGCTCGATCGGCACCGTCGGAAAGGCACCGCCCGACCGACACACCCGGGCGTGGCCGGTGGAAACTTCGTCCACCGCCCGCCCGACACAGAGACCGACAATCCGCAAGACGATAGTCTGCAGAGACCGGCGACCACCGGTCCGGATTCCGACCGAGGAGTGAACAATGATGACCGCTGCTGTGATCGGCAGTGGCCCGAACGGACTGGCGGCGGCCATTACGATGGCCGCCGCCGGCGTCTCGGTCACCGTCTGCGAAGCCGCCGACCGGGTGGGCGGAGGCGCACGCAGCGCCGAGCTCACCCTGCCCGGGCTCATCCACGACGAATGCTCCAGCCACCATCCGTTCGGCCTCGCCGCCGAATTCTCCCGCACCTTCGACCTCGCCGCCCACGGCCTGGAATGGGGATTCACCGAGGTCGAGTTCTCCCATCCCCTCGACGGTGGCCGCGGTGCCACTGCCCTGCGGTCGGTCGTCGAGACCTCACTCGGCCTCGGTGCCGATGCCGACTCGTACCGTCGCTTCTTCTCCCCCGTCGCCTCACGGATGCCCACCGTGGCCGACGAGTTCCTCCAATCCCTCATCCACATCCCCCGCCACCCCGTCCACCTCGCCACGCTCGGCATGCGCGCGGCTCTGCCCGCCGCGGCCGTCGCCCGCCTCTTCCGCACCGAGGAGGCCAAAGCCCTGTGGGCCGGCGTCGCCGCCCACACCTTCGGCCCTTTCGATCTGCCGCTGTCCGCGGCGATCGGCACCTCGCTGGCCTCGGCCGCCCATTACTTCGGCTGGCCCGTGGCGATCGGCGGGTCCGGGACGATCACCGAGGCGATGGCCTCCCTGTTGCGCAGCCTCGGCGGGCGGATCGAAACCGGACGGCGCATCGACGACGTCCGCGATCTCGGCACCCCTGACATCCTCATGCTCGACACCGGCCCCGAGGAGGCGAACCGGATCGCAGGTGCGTGCCTGACCCGGGCCGCCCGCGCAGGACTGGGTCGGTGGAAGTCCGGCCCGGCAGCGTTCAAGGTGGCCCTCGCGATCGAGGGCGGGATCCCTTGGACCCATGAACCGTCGCGGCTGGCGGGAACGGTCCATCTGGGCGGCACCTACGCCGAGGTGGCCGCGGCGGAGAAGGCCGTCGCGCGGGGGCGGATGCCCGAACGTCCGTATGCGCTCCTGGCGCAGCAGCATCTGGCCGATCCCGGCCGCGGGCAGGGTTCGGTCGTGCCCATCGACGCCTATGCGCATGTCCCGCAGGGATTCGACGGCGATGCCACCGAGGCGATCCTCGCTCAGATCGAGCGCTTCGCCCCCGGCACCCGGGACCGGATCCTGGCGGTGACGCCGCGCGGGACCTCGGAGATCGAGGCGCTGAATGCGAACTTCGTCGGCGGGGACATCCTCACCGGGCGGAAGAACCCGCTGCAGCTCGTGCTCGGCCCCTCCCCCGGCTTCGACCCATATCGGCTGAGCCCGCGCGGTGCGGACGACGGGATCTATCTCTGTTCGGCTGCGGTGCCGCCGGGTCCCGGCGCCCATGGAATGTGCGGCTTCCTCGCCGCACAGCGGGCCATCGCCGACCTCGGCGGTCATGCGAGCCTGGCTGACAGTGTCGGCGCGGGTGCGGCCGCGGGCGCGGGAGGCGGCGCGGATGCTCCCACCGCCTCTGCCGCCCCATTGAGCCAAATCACCGAATAGTCTGCATCACAAACACCCCGATTTCGAACCATCGACAAAGGAGACGAACGATGACCACTGACAGCATCCTCGGAGAAAGAGAACCCGGACGCTCACTGGCCGGACGAACGATTCTCATGAGCGGCGGCAGCCGTGGAATCGGCCTGGCGATCGCGCTGCGTGCCGCCCGCGACGGGGCGAACGTCGCGCTGCTGGCGAAGACCGCGGAACCGCATCCGAAGCTCGAAGGCACGATCTATACGGCAGCCGAGCAGATCGAGGCGGCCGGCGGCAGGGCCCTGCCGATCACCGGTGATGTCCGCAGTGAGGAATCCGTCGCCGAGGCGGTCGCGAAGACCGTCGAGACATTCGGTGGGATCGACATCGTCGTCAACAACGCCAGCGCCATCGACCTGTCCCCGGTCGAGGACCTGCCGATGAAGAAGTTCGATCTCATGAACTCGATCAACTCACGCGGCTCCTATCTCTTGGCCACGACCGCGCTGCCGCATCTGAAGGCCTCGGACGCAGCTCATGTCCTCACTCTCTCGCCGCCGCTCAACCTCAACCCTGTGTGGGCGGGCAGGCACCTGGGCTACACGATGGCGAAGTACGGGATGTCCCTGGTCACGCTCGGGCTGGCCGAGGAGCAGCGCGAAGCCGGAGTCGCGGCGAACAGCCTGTGGCCGAGGACGACGATCGCCACGGCCGCTGTGAACAACCTCCTCGGCGGCGAGCAGCTCATGGCACGCAGCCGCAAGCCCGAGATCATGGCCGAGGCGGCGTGGGCGATCCTCACCTCGGATCCGCGCCAGGTCACCGGCAATTTCTTCATCGACGACGAGGTGCTGCAGGCTCAGGGCGTCACGGACTTCTCCGTCTACGCGCATGATCCGTCGCGGTCGGGTTCGGTCGGCCACGGCCCCGACGACCTCGAACTCGACCTCTTCCTCGACGGGTAGAGGCGCAGCTCTCAAGGCTCCAGCGGCGCAGCCGACTGCTCGCGATCGGCGACTCACCCGACTTCCCGCTATCGGTGAGTCGCTGCGGCACACAAAAAGTCGAGCAGCACAGTTTCAAACGTGTGCTGCTCGACTTTTTCCGAGCTATTCAGCGCCCTTACTGCGCGGCGGAATCCTCGTCGCGCTTGTCGAGCTCCGGGATCATCGGCACGCGCTGGCCGCGCTCTTCGGCCACTTCGGAGGCGCGGTCGTAGCCGGCGTCGACGTGGCGGATGACGCCCATGCCCGGGTCGTTCGTGAGCAAGCGTGCCAGTTTCTGAGCGGCCAGCTCGGTGCCGTCGGCCACGGACACTTGGCCGGCGTGGATGGAACGGCCGATGCCGACGCCGCCGCCATGGTGGATCGACACCCAGGTAGCACCCGAGGAGGTGTTGACCAGGGCGTTGAGCAGCGGCCAGTCGGCCACGGCGTCCGTACCGTCGAGCATCGATTCGGTTTCGCGATAGGGGCTGGCGACGGAACCGGAGTCGAGGTGGTCACGGCCGATGACGATCGGGGCCGAGATCTTGCCTTCGGCGACGAGCTGGTTGAACAGCAGACCGGCCTGGTGGCGTTCCTTGTAGCCGAGCCAGCAGATGCGTGCCGGCAGGCCTTCGAACTCGACGTATTCGTTGGCGGCGTCGAGCCAGGTGTGGAGGTGTTCGTTGTCGGGGAAGAGTTCCTTGAGAGCCTTGTCGGTGACCTCGATGTCCTTCGGGTCGCCGGACAGAGCCACCCAGCGGAAGGGTCCGAGGCCTTCGCAGAAGAGGGGGCGGATGTAGGCGGGGACGAAGCCGGGGAATTCGAAGGCACGGTCGTAGCCGGCCTTGCGGGCTTCGTCGCGGATCGAGTTGCCGTAGTCGAAGACCTCGGCACCACGGTCCTGGAATTCGACCATGGCCTTCACGTGCGTGGCCATGGACTCCTCGGCGCGGATGGTGAACTTCTCCGCATCCTGCTCGGCCTCATCACTCCAGTCGTCGACACTCACGCCCACCGGCAGGTAGGACAGCGGGTCGTGGGCCGAGGTCTGGTCGGTGACGATGTCGACCTCGGCAGCCTCGGGACGGTCAAGGATGAGCGGGAGGATCTCGGCAGCGTTGCCGACGAGTCCGACCGACAGGGCCTGCTTGTTCTTCTTCGCTTCGATGACCTTGGCCAGTGCGGTGTCGAGGTCGGTTTCGACCTCGTCGAGGTAGCGCTTGCCCTTGCGGCGGTCGAGGCGGGTCTTGTCGACGTCGATAATGAGGCAGGCGCCGCCGTTGAGCGTCACGGACAGCGGCTGGGCTCCGCCCATGCCGCCGCAGCCGGCGGTGATGGTCAGGGTGCCAGCCAGGGTGCCGTCAAAGCGCTTGCGGGCGATGGCGCCGAAGGTTTCGTAAGTGCCCTGGAGGATGCCCTGGGTGGCGATGTAGATCCAGGAGCCGGCCGTCATCTGGCCGTACATCATCAGGCCTTCAGCTTCGAGTTCGCGGAAGTGCTCCCAATCGGCCCAGTCGCCGACGAGGTTGGAGTTCGCGATAAGAACACGTGGGGCCCATTCGTGGGTGCGCATGACGCCGACGGGCTTACCGGACTGGATGAGCAGGGTCTCGTCGTCCTCGAGGTCGTCGAGGGTGCGCACGATCGCATCGTAGGCTTCCCAGGAGCGGGCGGCGCGGCCGGTGCCGCCGTAGACGACGAGGTCTTCGGGACGCTCGGCGACCTCGGGGTCGAGGTTGTTCATGAGCATGCGCTTGGGCGCTTCGGTCTGCCACGACTTCGCGGTGATCTCGGTTCCGCGGTCGGCGCGGATGACGCGAGACGGATCGTGCTGGGTGAACGACGGCTTGGTGGTCATGGGATTCTCCTTGTCGCTGTGTCCGACGAGGCGGATGCTTGGCTGCCGCTTCGCCGTCGCGCCGAGGTGTGGACTCCCCTGCGCTGTCGGCTCTGACTACACCATCCATTCTGTCGGCTGAACCAGATTGCGGAAGTGGCCCGCATCAAGTTCTGTCCGATATTTCGGACGTGCTCGAGTATGCGCCGCACACCCCATTGCCGACCGCTACAAAACAGCTCAGTCATTGATTACCCAGCGTGCAATAATGATGGCCATCCGCATGTCCGACCGCCTGAACGCCCGACGAGGGAGATCGTCCATGGAGCTGCAGCAGATCCGCGCCTTCGTCGCCGTCGCCGAGGAACTCCACTTCGGCCGTGCCGCCGAGCGCCTCGGCATGGCCCAGCCCCCGCTGAGCCGCACCATCCGCTCTCTGGAGACCGAACTCGGCGCCTCCCTGTTCCAACGCACGACCCGCTCGGTCAGCCTCTCCCCCGCAGGCGAGGCCCTGCTCGAGCCGGCCAAACACATGCTCGCGACCCAACAGGCCGCGATCGAATCCGTCCACCGCTCCTCCAGCGGTGAGGTCGGCCGGGTTCGCTTCGGGTATTCGCACCCGTCTTCCCGCGACCTGGCCGCCACCCTCGTGGCCGCCTCACACGAATGCAGTCCCGGAATCACCTTCCACCTCGAGTCGACCGTCTATGCCGACGAGGGTCTCGAGAGGATCATGGACGGCACGCTCGATCTCGCCCTTGTCCGTTGGCGCCGGCGGCCCCCGCTCATCGCCGGACGCCCCGTGGCGATCGAGCGACCCTGCGTCGCTATGCCGAGTTCACACCGACTGGCGAAGCGAAAGAAGATCGGCGTCGCCGAGCTCGCCGATGAGCCCTTCGTCCTACTGCCCGCGCGGCCGAATTCGAACCTGCGCGAGACCGCCATGCGACTGTGCCTCGATGCCGGGTTCAGCCCGCGCACGGTCCAGGAGGCTCCCGACTCGCAGTCGATCTCTGCGCTCGTGGCCGCCGGAATGGGTGTGACGATCACGTTCGACTCCGTCGCCGCCGGCTACGACTCGCGGGTCTCCGCGGTGCCGCTCGACCTGCCGAACGAAGCCACTCAGTTGCACCTCGCGTACCGCCTCGACCAGCAGGATGCAGCCCTGAGCACGGTCCTCGATGTCGCCGAGGCGGTCCTGCCGACAGTCCGCTGAGCTCGGCCGGTCTCACTGCCGTTCGGAGGATCTTCACGTCCGTCGCCCATGCGACCGAGCCCACCATCGTTCGCCGCGCACGCGTCCGCCGACCATCTGAGGCGCCTCGGGATACCCATTCATTGAGACGACCTCTTGTCTCCGGCGATCTATTCGGATATGTTCATCAATCAGAATGTATTGATATCAGCATCGGCAGTGATGCCGAAAAATTCGATGCCCCACCGCCGCGGCAGGACGGCTCGATCACAACCCAAGGGAGACTCTGTGTCCGAAGACATCGTCATCTGCGAACCTCTCCGCTCCCCCGTGGGCGGATTCGGCGGACAGTTCAAGGACGTGCCGCATGAGGAGCTCGGCCGACAGGTCCTCACAGCTCTGCTGGAGAAGACAAACCTGCCGGGCGAGGCCATTGAGGATGTCGTCCTCGGCAACTGCTATCCGCACATGGAGACTCCGGCGATCGGCCGCGTCGTCGCGCTCAATGCGGGACTGCCGATCACCGTTCCCGGCCGCCAGGTCGACCGTCGCTGCGGCTCCGGCCTGCAGGCGATCGCCGACGCTCACGCGATGATCTCGGCCGGTTTCGCCGACCTCGTCGTTGCCGGCGGCGTCGAGTCGATGAGCCGCGCACCGTTCTTCAATGAGGAGATCCGCTGGGGCGTCAAGGGCGGCAACATCGAGCTCAAGGACGGTCTCGTCCGCGGCCGCCTCACCGCCGGCGGCGACGACTACCCGGTGCCCGGCGGAATGATCGAAACCGCAGAGAACCTGCGTCGGGAGTACACGATCTCACGGGAGGACCAGGACGCCTACGCGGTGGAATCGCATCGTCGGGCCGCCTCGGCGACGGAGGAAGGGAAGTTCGCCGACGAGATCGTGCCGATCACGCTGCCGGCCACCCGGAAGACCCCCGAACAGGTCATCACGACCGATGAGCACATCCGTCCCGGATCGACGGTCGAGAAACTCGCGAAGCTCACGCCGATGCTCGGGAAGTCCGACGCTGAGGCCACGGTGACCGCGGGCAATGCCTCGGGTCAGAACGACGGCGCTGCGCTGTGCATCGTCACCACCGCGGCCAAGGCCGCTGAGCTGGGTCTGCGGGTCTTCGCCCGCATGCGCAGCTGGGCGGTGGCCGGAGTGCCGCCGAAGACGATGGGCATCGGTCCGGTGCCCGCCACGGCCAAGGCCTTGGAACGGGCCGGGCTCGAACTCGGCGATATCGACCTCATCGAACTCAACGAGGCATTCGCGGCGCAGGTGCTCGCCTGCACGACCGAGTGGAAACTCACGAAGTCCGACTTCGCCGAGCGGCTCAACGTCAACGGATCGGGCATCTCACTGGGCCACCCGGTCGGCGCGACCGGCGGACGCATCCTCGCCACGCTGCTGCGAGAGATGGATCGCCGCGAGTCGCGCTATGGCCTCGAGACCATGTGCATCGGCGGCGGCCAGGGCATGGCAGCCGTCTTCGAACGCGTCGCCTGAGCTCTTCGCCAGACGATCCGCCCCGTCAGCCCCGAGTTCCGGACGATCCGTGCGGAAACAGACACCCATTTCCCGCACGGATCGTCCGGAACTCTCGCTCTCCTGCCGCGGCAGGAATTCCGCTGGGAGGGCCCCGGTTCGCAGCAGAGCAGGCCGAGGCTCTCTCTTCTCCGCTGAGCTGGACTGCCCCGGAATCTCACAGCATCCGACACTTCGGACGAAATCCTCATCAGCCCCGTTGTCTTCGCCCTGGTCACCACCGAGGATGAGGATCATGAACGCAACGAAGCAGCTGCTGACCGGTGTCCGGGTCGCCGATTTCTCCCGAGTTCTCGCCGGTCCCTACGCCACCGCCATGCTCGCCGATCAGGGCGCCGAAGTCATCAAGATCGAAATGCCCGGCCACGGCGACGATTCCCGACATCTCGGACCCTTCACCGAATCCGGGTCGACCTACTTCACCGGCCTCAACCGCGGAAAGCGCTCGATCGAAGCCGACCTCAAGGACCCCGACGACCACGCACGACTGCTCGAACTCATCGCCGAATGCGACGTCGTCGTCGAGAACTTCCGCCCCGGCGTCGCCGCGAAGCTCGGCCTGTCCTACGAGGACCTCAGGGCCGTCAGACCCGATCTCGTCTATGCCTCGATCTCCGGCTTCGGCCAGGCCGGCAGCCAGGCGGGACGTCCCGCCTATGACACGGTCATCCAGGCACTGAGCGGACTCATGGCCTCGACCGGCTTCGCCGACAGCTCTCCCACCCGAGTCGGAGAATCGATCGCCGACGTCTCCGCTGGAGTGTTCGCGGCCTTCGGCATCTCCTCGGCGCTCTTCCACCGTCAGACCACCGGCGAGGGAGCCCATATCGACATTCCGATGCTCGATGTCATGCTCGCCATGCAGCCGACGAATGCCTCCCTCCACGCGGCCGGCTCCTCTCCGTCGCGGGTCGGCAACCGCCACCCCGTCTCCGCCCCCTTCGACACCTACCGCGCCGCCGACGGACTCGTCGTCATCGCCGTGGCCAACGACCGCCTCTTCGGCACTCTCGCCGCCACGCTCGGCAAGCCGGAGCTCGCCGCCGACCCGCGCTTCGCCACCGACGGCCATCGCTCGGACAACGACGAGGCACTGCGCATCGAGATCGAAGAGTTCACCAGCGGGCGCACCGTGACCGAGCTGTGCGAGATCTTCGATGCCGCCGGAGTCCCCAACTCCCCCGTCCTCGATTTCGCCGAGGCGGTCACCGGGCCCATCGGCAAAGGTCGCGGACTCACTGCCGCCGATCCGCGCACCGGTCACACCTATCTCGGCCATCCGCTCCTCGTCGACGGCGCCCGCCCAGCGTCGACGCTTCCGGCACCGCACCTCGGCGAGCACAATGCCGACTTCGCCGAGGCGGAAACGGCGGACCTGACGGAACCGACCAACTGAGCCCCGGGTCGAAGGAATCGGCCCACCCCACGACCGCCTCGGCGAGCGCGTCCTCGTCATCCCACGACCGGCCCAGCCTCGGCGATCCCTTCAGCTTCAGACCACATCCACGACACCATTAAGGAGCACTCTCATGGCCTTCGACATCACCGCCGACGAACAGGAACTCGTCGACGCCGTCGCCCAGATCAGCACGGACGTCCTCGCCCCTCGGGCCGCGGCCGCCGACGCGAACGAACGTGTCTCCGCCGAAACCCTGAAGACCCTCGCCGAGGTGGGGGTCATGGGGCTCAATCTGCCCGAGGCGTTCGGCGGGCCCGGAGTCGGATCGGTGGCGATGAGCCAGATGGTCGCCGCCATCACCGAGGCGTGCGCCTCGACGGCGTCGATCATCACCGCGCAGTTCCTCGCCACCGATTCGATCCTCCTCGGCGGCACCGACGCGCAGCGCGAAGCGTGGCTGCCGCGGGCCGCCGCCGGCGAGGTCATCGGGTCCTTCGGGCTCACCGAGCCGGGTGCCGGGTCGAACCCGGCGGAGATGTCGACGAAGGCCACGCGCGTCGACGGCGGTTGGCACCTCAAGGGTACGAAATGCTTCATCACGAACGCCGGTTTCGCGGACTTCATCATCGTCTACGCGAAGACCGACGTCGATGCCGGCCACAAGGGAATCAGCGCATTCATCGTCGACACCGCGGCCGCTTCGGCGGGCTTGGATTTCAATCCCCCGGAGAAGACGATGGGTCTGCGCGGCAGCCCGGTCTATGAGTTCGTCATCGACACCGTCGTCCCCGAGGACGCCCTCCTCGGGAACGCAGGCGAGGGCTTCACCACAGCCATGCGGGTGCTCGACCGTGGTCGCATCGAGGTCGCGGCGATGAGCCTGGGAATCGGCAGGGCCGCACTCGACGCCGCCGTGGCGTGGGCGGGCGAGCGGAAGATCAACGGCAAACCGCTGGGCCGCCTCCAGGGCATCGCGTTCAAGCTCGCGGACATGTACACGAAGTACCGCTCGGCGTGGCTGCTGACGATGGACGCTGCCGAACAGCGCGATGCCGGGGTCGACTTCACCCGGTCCTCGGCGACTGCGAAGCTCGCTGCCTCCGAGGCGGCCGCCTTCATCGCCGACGAGGCCCTGCAGATCCACGGCGGCTACGGCTTCACGCGGGACTTTCCCCTCGAGCGCTATGTTCGCGATGCCCGGATCTACCGCATCTACGAAGGCTCCTCGGAGATCCAACGCACGATCATCGCGCGCTCCCTGGCGAAGTAGCTGCGGGCACGGAACGCAGGCGCCGGTGTCCGGGAGGCCGGGCGCGAAACAGCACCGAAACTTGTCCAGGTCTACGATCGGCACGTCGCTTCAGTGCACGTCGCTTCAGTGCACGTCGCTTCAGTGCACGTCGCTTGAGTGCACGTCGTCCAAGTTCCGGTCGATCTGTGCGGAACTTGGAGGCGAAAACCCGCACGCATCGTCCGGAACTCGTCGATCCCACGGGAGGCGAGGGCCGCCTCGGCGAGATTTTCCGATATCTCGGACGAAACCTGTGACTCGGATCTCGTGGGACGCGAACCGGCGGTGCCACACTTAACCAGGTCGATCAGTTCAAAGGAGAGAAACATGGCGAGTACGACCAGTTCGGGGATCGAGAAGCGATCCATCGAGATGGTGCCTGACGCCGAGCGTCACGGAACGCCGCGTTCCCAGTTCACACTGTGGTTCGGTGCCAACACTCAGATCACCGCCATCGTCGACGGAGCACTGGCCGTCGTCTTCGGCGCCGATGCGCTGTGGGCCATCATCGGCCTGCTCATCGGCAACATCATCGGCGGCATCGTCATGGCACTGCACTCGGCGCAGGGTCCGCAGCTGGGTCTGCCGCAGATGATCTCCTCGCGCGCCCAGTTCGGCATCATCGGCGCGATCATCCCGCTCGTGCTCGTCGTGCTCATGTACATCGGCTTCGCCTCGACCGGCGCGGTACTGTCCGGCCAGGCCGTCAACCTCATCATCGGCGTTCAGACCCCATGGGTCGGCATCGTCATCTTCGGTGCGCTCACGGCGCTGGTGGCCCTGCTGGGATACAAGTACATCCACGTGCTCGGTCGGATCTCCTCGGTGACGGGCCTGCTCGGGTTCCTCTTCATCACGTACTGCGTGCTCACCCAGGTCGACGTCCCCGGACTGATCTCGGGTTCGTCGTTCGCCTTCCCCGCCTTCCTCTCGGCCATCGCCCTGTCCGTGGGCTGGCAGCTGACCTACGGACCGTACGTCGCCGACTATTCGCGGTACCTGCCGCGCTCGACCCCGTCGTCGAAGACCTTCTGGTTCACCTTCGGCGGATCGGTCATCGGTTCGCAGTGGTCGATGACCCTGGGCGCGCTCATCGGTGCGGCCGCCATGACCGAATCCGGCAACGAATTCGTCGAGAACCAGGTCGCCTATGTCGGCGACATCGTCGGCGGGGGTGTGTTCGCCCTGCTCATCTTCATCGTCATCCTGCTGGGCAAGCTCACGGTCAACACCCTCAACGCCTACGGTGCGTTCATGTGCACGCTGACGATCCTCACCTCGTTCGGCAACAAGGCGACCATCCGCCGCTGGACCCGCGCGGTCTTCGTCGTCGGCATCGTCACCCTCACCGTGCTCGTGGCGCTGCTGGCCTCGGCGGACTTCCTCGCGAACTTCAAGAACTTCGTCCTCGCCCTGCTCATGGTCTTCACCCCGTGGAGCGTCATCAACCTCACCGACTACTACCTGATCTCGAAGGACCGCTTCGACATCCCCGCCTTCTACGACCGGCACGGTCGCTACGGCAACTGGAACTGGCGTGCGCTGGCCGCCTACGGGGTCGGTGTCGTCGTGCAGATCCCGTTCCTCGCCCAGTCCTTCTACACAGGACCGCTGGTCGCGAAGCTCGGCGGAGCGGACATCTCGTGGCTCGTGGGCATCATCGTCACCTTCGTCCTCTACTACGTGCTCATCCGCAACCGCGGAGTCGCTCCGACGGAGACGATCTACCCCAGCCTCGAGGAACTCGAGCGCAAGTGATTCCCACCCTCGCCGAGGCGGCCCCGCCCTGTCCGGGCAGCTGACCTCGGCGGGGTGGTTCCGCTCCCCCACGGCCGCCGGTCGGCAGCACTCAGTGCTGCCGACCGGCGGCCTTCGCCGTGTCTCGCTCACAACGAGCATTAAACCGTCGTCAGACTCCTCAGATATGCGCATTTCATGCACCCATGTTGCGCACATCACGCATTCGGTGGCACACTTGCATGAGCCGCGCCAACGGGGCCGTCGCGCACCGATGTGCCCCGGGCCGCCGGCTCGATCACTGATCAGATCCACCTTCGTGCAAGGAAGCCGAGTATGACCGCACAGAACATCGACCGGGACGACCGCACAGGCGCAGACGCCGCTGTCGACCCCTACCATCTCGACCCCAAGGACGTGCTCGAACCGCCCACGACCTTTGCGGGCAAACTCAAGTACCTCGGCCCCGGTCTCGTCATCTCGGCAGCGGTCATCGGCTCCGGAGAGCTCATCACGACGACTGCGCTCGGCGCCAAGGCCGGATTCGTCCTGCTCTGGCTCGTCATCATCTCCACCGCGGTCAAGGTTTGGGTCCAGCTCGAACTCGCCCAGTGGACGATCCTGGCCGGCAAGCCCGCGCTCGAAGGCTACGGCCACGTCGGCCCCCGCCTCATCGGCCGGGCAGGGTGGATCAACCTGCTGTGGATCCTCATGGACTTCGCGAAGGTCCTCCAGCGAGGCGGCATCATCGGCGGTGCCGTCGCGGCGCTGAGCATCATGGTGCCCGTCATCGGCGAACCGCTGTCCACCCCCTCGCTCGTCTTCTGGACCGTCGTGTCGCTCGCGGTCGTCATCGCCCTGCTCGTGACGAACCGCTACAGCATCGTCGAGAAGTTCTCCGTCGGCGCGGTCATCATCTTCACCGTCTCCACCGTCGGGCTGGCGATCTCGCTGCCCTTCACCGACTTCGCCTATACCTCGGCGGACGTCATGAGCGGCCTCACCTTCGCCGTTCCCGCCGGCACGCTCGGCTTCGCGGTGGCGATGTTCGGCATCACCGGAGTCGGCGCCGACGAGATGACGACCTACACCTACTGGTGCCTGGAGAAAGGCTACGCCCGCTACACCGGCCCGAACGACGGCACCGCGGAACGTGCCCGCCGCGCCCGCGGCTGGATCTCGGTCATGCGCACCGATGTGCTCGTGTCCTGGATCGTCTCGACCGTGTGCACGATGTCCTTCTACGTTATCGGCGCCGCCATCCTCCACCCGCAGAACCTCGTTCCCGAGGGCAACGACATGATCACCACTCTGTCGTCGATGTACTCCTCGACGATGGGCGAGGCCGGACACTGGATCTTCCTCATCGGCGCCTTCGCCGTCCTCTTCTCGACCTTCATCGCCTCGACCGCAAGCGTTCCCCGCCTGTGGACGAACACCGTGTCCATCCTCGGCGTCTTCGACTGGGAGAACATGCGCACCCGAACTCGCATCATCCGTGTGCTCACCGTGGTCTTCCCGATCATCTGGGCGTTGAGCTACCTCATCATCCAGTCCCCGGTGATCATGGTCCAGATCGGCGGGGTGGCCAGCGGCGTCTTCCTCGTCGCCGTCGTCATCGCCGTCTGGTACCTTCGCTCCCGAGAGGTGCCGACCAAGTTCAAATCCAATCACTTCTTCACGGTGATGCTCGTCTTCGCCTCCCTGGCGATCGGCCTGCTGGGCATCTACACCGTGTTCAAGACCTTCGGAATCGAGATCGGAGCCTGATGCGCCTCACCGTCCTCACCCCGTCCTTCGGCAAGTATTCGCAGCGACCGAGTGCGCGATCCGCGCAGCTCGGCCTCGACCTCGACTACCGGACCGAGAATCATCCCAAGACCGGCCAGGACCTCATCGAGGCGATCTCCGACGCCGAGGCGGTCCTCGTCGGTCTCGATCGCATCGACGCCGAGGTGCTCGCCGCCTGTCCCGACCTCAAGGTCGTGGCCAAGCATGGTGCCGGAGTCGACAACATCGATCTGGCCGCCGCCGCTGCCGCTGGGGTTCGGGTCGTCAACACCCCCGGAGCGAATGCCGAATCCGTCGCCGACCTCACCCTCGGGCTCCTCCTCATGGGCGCCCGCCGGATCCGAGCAGCCGAGGATTCGCTGCGTGCCGGTGAGTGGGGCGTGTTCTTCGGTTCACAGCTGAGCGGCAAGCGCCTCGGCATCCTCGGCTTCGGTCGCATCGGTCGGGAGGTCACCAAGCGCGCGTCAGGGTTCGGCTTGAGCATCACCGCGTACGACCCATTCGTCCCCGACGAGGCCATCACCGAGGCAGGGGCCACGCCCCAGACCCTCGCCGAGGTGGTCGCCGGGTCCGATTTCCTCACCCTCCACCTCCCCGGTGGCGACGAGCCGCTTCTCGACGCCGAGCTTCTCGCCACGATGCCCGACGGTGCGGGGCTGATCAATGCTGCCCGCGGCGGCCTCGTCGACGAGGCAGCACTGGCCGCGGCGCTCGAATCGGGCCGCCTCTCCTTCGCCGCGCTCGACGCCTTCGCGACCGAGCCGCCGGCATCGGACGACCCGCTGCTGGCCGCGCCGAACCTCATTGCCACCCCGCACATCGGCGCCTATTCCGATGTCGCCAACGCGAACATGGGAACCTGGGCAGTCGAGGACGTCGTCCGCGTGCTGCAGGGCGAGGAACCGCGCTTCCCCGTCGCCTGACCGATACGTCGATCAGCTCAGTTCGCCTCCGCAGGCTCGGATATCAGCTCCGGTGCGTCCCGGAGATGATTCAGACCTCATCGGCGAGCAGGAATTCGGGGATCCTGCGGTGTTGGATTCCGTTCGCGTTTCCTCCGACAAGTGGGTCGAGTGTCAGAAGGTATTTCGGAGGGTTGTCCGCAATCGCTTCGAGCGGCCGATGTTCTCGGCGCCTGGTCTCCTCAGTCGCGATCGTCGTGGCGACCTGGAGGTAGATGACTTCATCGGCACGCTGTGCCACAAAGTCGACTTCAGCTCCTCCGATCCGGCCGACGGTGACGTCGTAGCCGCGTCGCCGCAGCTCCATCCACACGATGTTCTCCAGCACTCCCGGAAAACGCTGGTCCGAGTAGCCGAACAGGGCGTCGACGATGCCGTGATCACCGACGAAATGCTTCTCATCCGTTGCGAGGATGGCCCTGCCATGCAGATCGAACCGAGGGACTCGCGCGATCACGAAGGCTTCGGACAGTGCCGTCAGATAGTTGAGCACGGTCTCATGGCCGATCGACCGGCGCTGGGACTTCATGAAATCAGCGGCGCGTCGAGCGGAGAACGGATCGCCCACATTGTCGATTGCGAAAGCGGCGACGCGTTCGAACATATCCGCGTCTCGGATCCGATTCCGCGTCAACACATCCCGCACGAGTGTGGATCTGTAGATGTCCATGATCATCGAGCGGGCGTCGGCTTCGTCGAGGTGCAGCATGTGCACTCCGGGGAATCCGCCGAGGCGCAGATAGCGCGTGCACTCGGCGTCTGTGTCCGGCATGCTGGCGACCATAATCGCCACGCGGGCCGATCTGACCCATCGTGGAGATTACAATCGCCACAACTTGCCGGGTGAAGGATTCCGGCGATTGCAATCGCCACGGGCCGGTCGGATCAGCTCAGACAGATCCGGCCAGTTCGTCTCGGGCCACCTCGTCTCAGGCCAGGCCGCGCTCCACATCGGCGGCGACTGTCGCGGCGACCTGCTTCTTCGCCTCCTCCGAGAGCGCATTGAAGGGCGCCCGGGCCGGGCCGAGGTCGAATCCGCGCTCGTTCGCGGCCGCTTTGACCACTGTGTTCGGGTTCCCGAGTGCCAGGCAGTTGCGGATCGGACGGATGCTGTCCTGCGCGGTGCGCGCAGCCGCCGCGTCCCCGGCGACGAACAGGTCATAGATCGACGCCATCGTCTGCGGGTAGATGTTCGCAATCCCGCTGATGCCTCCCGCCCCGCCGGCAAGCAGGGTCCACAGGATGAGCGAGTCGTTGCCGGAGATGACGTCGAAGGTCTCTCGGTCTGTGCGCTCGAGGTATTGGAGGATCGTGTCGAAGTTGCCGCTCGAGTCTTTGACCGCGGTGATGTTCTCCACCTCTGCGAGCGTCTCGAGCGTTGCCGGGGCCACGGCGTTGCCGGTGCGTGCAGGGATGTTGTAGACGATGACCGGGACGTCGACGGAAT
Organism: Brevibacterium sp. VCM10; assembly: GCF_000583215.1. Classification (NCBI taxonomy): domain Bacteria; kingdom Bacillati; phylum Actinomycetota; class Actinomycetes; order Micrococcales; family Brevibacteriaceae; genus Brevibacterium; species Brevibacterium sp. VCM10. Next base: position 48,277 of record NZ_JAJB01000019.1, on the reverse strand, counting down.
CGGCCACGGCCCGGAAGTGGTTCTCGATCTCGACCTGAGAGGCGGCGGCGAAGTACGGGGTGATGATCGACAGCGCATCGGCTCCTGCCGCAGCCGCATCGGATGCGATCGCGATGGTCTCCTTCGTCGTCGCGGCGCCGGCGCCGATGACGACGGGGACGGCGCCGGCTACCTCGTCGATGACGATGCGGGCCGCCTCGGCGCGTTCGGCTGCGGACTGGGCGTAGAACTCGCCATTGGTGCCGAGGGCGAAGATGCCGTGGACTCCGGCCGTGAGCTGACGGCGGACATGGGCGCGCAGGGCCGACTCGACGATGCGCTCCTCCTCGTCGAAGGGCGTGGCGATGGCGGCGAGGATGCCGTTGAGAGAGGTCATGGTGATCCTTTCATAGGATTGGTCGAGTCGAGACAGAGATGGTTCAGCGGTTGTACTTCGGCTGGGAGCCGCGCACCGCAGCGGTCGCCTCGTCGACGGCGGTGAGCACATCGGCCGGCAGCGGCCCCTTCGCGATGGCCGCGATATTCGCTTCGAGCTGCCCGACGCGGCTGGCCCCGAGCAGGAGGGCTGAGACGCCCGGCGCCTCGGCCACCCAGCGCAGGGCGAGCTCGGCCTGCGGGACCCCGGCGCCATCGGCCACGGCCGCGAAGGCCTCGACCGAGGCGAGGACGGAGTCGGAGAGGTAGCGCTGGGAGTACATTTCGGCGAGCACGGAGCCGGAGAATCGGTCGCCGGTGCCGTCGGTCGAGGGACGGCGGGCGAGCAGTCCGCCGGCCAACGGGTTGTACGCCATCGTCGCGATGCCGTGAGCCTGTCCGCATTCGAGCCATTCGTCTTCGATCCGACGGGCCAGCACGCTGTAGACGTTCTGCGCCACCATCGGTCGCGGGGCGCCGGCACGCTCGGCCGCGGAGATGACATCGACGGCCTGCCACGCGGAGAAGTTCGAGATGCCCAGGGCGGCGATCTTGCCTTCGGCACGCAGCGCGGCGATGGTCTCGAGCGTCTCGTCGAGGGTGGCCGCCCGGTCGGGCTGGTGGAGATAGAAGAGGTCGATCGAGTCGACGTCGAGACGACGCAGCGAGCCTTCGACGCTCGCACGCAGAGCCTTCGCCGACAGCGGCGAGTGCTCGCCGGCATCGGCATGGGGCATTCCGGCCTTCGTCGCCAACACGATCCGATCACGGTGCTTCTTCACCAGCGGCGAGATGAGCCCCTCGGTCGTCGACTTCGCATAGCCGTTGGCGGTGTCGATGCCGGTGATACCCGCGGCGATGGCCGCCTCGAACACCTCGTGCGCGTCCGCTTCGGCCACCGTGTCGCCGAACGTCATCGTGCCGAGCACAAGCCGGGACAGCGGGACGGAGACTCCGTCGAGGGTGATTGTCGAGTCTGTGTTCACAAGGGTCTCCTCGTTGAGTGGGGCAGATCGTCGATACCCCGATCTTCCCACTTATGCGTGGATCGTGCAACAAGTTGCGCATTTCGCGCATACATGTCACTGTAGAGATGTTCAGCCGGACCGGACGCAAAGGAGTGCCATGTCAGCAGGCGAATCCGGCGTCCTTGTCATCGCCGACGATCTCAGCGGCGCGGCCGAGGTCGCCGCCACACTCGATCCGGGTACGCCGATCGTGCTCACCTCGGCGAGCGCGGACTCCGCGGCCGGATCAGCAGACACCATCAACGAGGCGGATGCCGGATCAGAAGCCGATCACTCCGTCGCCGAGGCGGTCGGCACCGACTCCCGAGACCTCGTTGTCGATATCGACTGCCGGTATCAGCAGGCTCGGTCGGCGGGCGCACGCACGTCTGCTGCACTTCGTGAGTTCGGCTCGTCCCGCGCCATATTCATCAAGGTCGATTCCCTGCTGCGCGGCAACATCTGCGCCGCGATCACTGCGGCCCTCGATCACGCACGCGGACCCGTGATCTTCGCTCCCGCGCTTCCGGAGCAGAACCGCACGGTCGTCGGAGCAGTGCCCTTCGATGACGGAGTGCGCCTGAGCCGCACCCGAGCGTGGAGCCTCGAGGACGGCAGTGCTCCGGAGACGCTTTCGGATCTGTGCCCTGTCGCCGCCCGCCACTTGGGCCTCGACGAACTGCGATCGCTGCCTGGCTCCGATGCTGCCGACGTCTTCGACGCCGCCGTCAGTTCGGAAGCCAGTGTCGACGCCTCGAATGCCGGCTTCGGCGGCGAGCGCCTCATCACCGCCGATGCCGAGTCGAGGGAGGATCTCACCCGTATCGTCGCTCTCGCCGAGGCGACCTCAGCCATCCTCGTCGGCACTTCCGCACTCGCGCGCGCCCTGGCCGAGCGTCGAAGAGGCGGACTCACTGCGCCGAGCGACGCATCTGCCCTGGCCGATGCTGGTGACGCAGAAGCTGAACGGCCCGACCCCTCATCATTTCCGCGCACGCCTGCACGGGTCCTCACTCTGCTGGGCACCGCAGCAGAGAGAATCGAGGCGCAAATCGCACACCTGTGCGACCACTCGGACACTCGTGTGCTCGACTTCCCTGCCGCCGAGGTAGCCGCATGGGCCGACGAACCCCACCGTCTCGACGATTCCGCCGCACGCGTCCGCGCCGCCCTGACCGAGTCCCACCTCGTCGTCCGTCTCACCGACGCGGGAGGCTCCGTCGACCCTCGGCCCCTGCCGGGCCTCCTCGCCGAACTCACCGCCCGCGCTCTCACCGGAGTCGGACCTGTCGCCCTCGCCGCCGCCGGCGGAGAGACCGCCAGGGCCGTCCTCGACCGCCTCGGCGTGGACCGGATCGAAACGGTCCGAGAGATCCACCCGGGGGCCGTGCTGTCCACGGTCGGGGCCGCCTCGGCGAGGACGATCGACGAGATCGATCTCACCGCCGTCGTTACCCGGCCCGGCGGTCAGGGCGGACCCGATTCCCTCACCCTCATCCATGCGGCTCTGAACTCCGGTGAGCCCACCACGACCACCGCGGCCACCGCCGCGAACCACGAAGGAGAGCCAATGAACGCGCTTCCCACAGTCGCAGTGACCATGGGCGACGGGGCCGGGGTCGGCCCCGAGATCTGCATCGCCGCCTGCCTCGACCCCTCGGTCCTCGCCGTCGCCGCCCCCGTCGTCATCGGCGATGCCGCACGACTCGAGCAAGCCGCGCAGGTGCTCGGCGTCGAGGCCGAGATCCGCCGGATCGACTCCCCTGCCGATGCCGAGCACGTGCCCGGCGTCATCAACGTCATCGACCTCGCCCTCCTTCCGGGCGATCTGCCCTGGGGCGAACTCTCCCCCGTCGCGGGAGATGCCGCGTTCCGCTACATCGAGCGCGCCGCGCAGCTGGCGATGTCCGGTGAGGTGCAGGCGATCTGCACGGCGCCGCTCAACAAGGAGGCCCTCCACTCCGCTGGGCACAAGTACCCCGGGCACACCGAGATGCTCGCCTCGCTGACCGGGACCGAGGAGGTCTCGATGATGCTCTCGTCCCCCAAGCTGCGCGTCATCCACGTGACCACCCACATCGGGCTCATCGACGCCGTGGCGAAGATCGAGCCCGGCCTCGTCGAACGCACCGTCCGCCGCGGCCACGACGCCCTCGTCCGAGCCGGGCTGGAACGACCGCACATCGGCGTCTGCGCGATCAACCCGCACGCCGGCGAGAACGGGCTCTTCGGCTACGGGGAAGAGGAGGAGAAGATCACTCCGGCGATCACGCAGCTGCAGGCCGACGGCATCGACGCGGTCGGACCACTGTCGGCCGACACCGCCTTCTTCCTCGCCGGCCGCGGAGACTATGACCTCATCGTCGCGATGTACCACGACCAGGGGCACGGACCCATCAAGGTCCTCGGCATCGATGCCGGCGTCAATATCACCGTCGGACTGCCGGTCATCCGCACCTCGGTCGATCACGGCACCGCCTTCGACATCGCCGGCACCGGCAAGGTCGACACCGAGTCGATGAGCGAGGCGATGCGTCAGGCCGCGGCTCTCGCCGTCGTCTGAGTCTCTTCTCTGCGCGGTCTGCGCGGCCGACAGTCCGGGGTCGGCGCCCTCACCGAGGCGGCCCTGCGCAGTCCGCGCGATAATCCGCGATACAGTGGCGATCAACGACAACCGATCAGGAGAGAGATGAACGCTGGCGAACGTCGCGAGGAGATCCTTCAGCTGGCCCGCACGCAGGGTGAAATGAGCGTCGATGCCCTCTCGGAGATGCTTGGGGTCACGGCGTCGACGATCCGTCGCGACCTCGCGAAGCTCACTGACTCGGGCGAGCTGGCCCGCACCTACGGCGGAGTCATCGCCGTCCCGACGGAGTCCGAGACCACGTTGGCCGAGCGCTCCCATGAAGCCCCCGAGGTCAAACGCGCCATCGGATCCTGGTGCGCCAAGCAGGTGCCGGCCGGTTCGCATGTGCTCCTCGACGCCGGGACGACCACGTCGCAGATCGCGCGCGCACTCCGCGACACAGCACCCTTGTCTGTGGTGTCCTCCGGACTGACCTCGCTGCAGCAGATGGCCGACCTCGAAGGCGTGGAGTTCACGCTCCTCGGCGGCCGCTACCGGCCCGTCAGCCAGGGATTCATCGGACCCATCACCGAGGCGGGGCTGGAGAGGTTCACCTTCGACTTCGCCTTCCTCGGCGCCGATGCCGTCACCGCCGAAGACGGGGTGTGCGAGGCCCTGCCCGAACAGGTGCGACTCAAGGAGCTGATGAGCCGCCGAGCCACCCACGTCTTCGTCGTCGCCCATGCCGAGAAGCTCGGCCAGCGCCCCTTCCACGCGTGGGCCGACCTCGGCACCGGCTGGACGCTCGTCACCGACGATTCGGCCGATCCCGCGCAGATCGAACTGTTCGAAGACCGCGGCATCACCGTGGTTCGCGTCGACCAGATGGGCAGCGCCGTGCATAGCTGACGGCACGAGGGCATGCAGAGGCCCCGGGACTCGTCGGAGTTCCGGGGCCTCTGCTGTGTCTGCGGTGTGCGTCGGGCGGATGCGCGCGGCTCGACGACGGTTCCGGCGGTTCAGCCCCAGAGCTTGCAGTCGGTGTGGACCTGGTCTTCGACGCCGGAGATCCAGTCCTCCGCGAAGACGACGTGACGGATGGCCCGTCGTGAGCTGTAGGCGTAGACGACGTGGATGAGTCCGTCGGCGTCGACGATGCCGTGCGGGTACTCCTGCCGACGATTGCTGCGCAGATTGCCCTCACCGGAGAACCCGTCACCGGGCTCGATCACCCGACGCACGGGCCACGTGCGGCCCTCGTCGTCCGAGACGGCGATGACGATCCGCATCCGCTCATAGGGCCAGACCACTTCGCCGGGTTCCGTGGCCACCTGGTGCTCGTTCGAGACGAGTGCGAGCCTGCCCGAGGGCAGCCGGAAGGCACTGAGACCCGCATTGTTGTTCGGCACCTCGGTGGCCTCGGGCGCCGACCAGGTCTCGCCCCCGTCCTCGGAGCGGCTGAGGTAGACCCAGTCGGCGAAGCGGGAACGGAACAGGCTGACGAGACGTCCCGGTTCGAGCTCGACGATGTTCGGGTGGACTCGACCGGCAGCCTCGGGGAACTCGACCTGACGCCAGGAGGCGCCCTGGTCCGCGGAGAACTGAACGACCGGTTGGTCGGAGCCGTTCTTCGAATCGTCGTCGAAGCACAGCCACTGAGTGTGCACCCACGTCCCATTGTGGAGGATCTGGATCGGCTGGCGGCAGAACGTCCCCTCATGGTCGAAGAGCGTCTCCGGTTCGCTCCAGCTCACTCCGTCGTCTGCCGAGCGGATCACCTTGACCACGGAGGTGTGCTGGAGGTTGAACGTCTCCGGGACTCCTGACTGGCGGGACAGCTGGGAGGTGTAAACGAGCCAGATCGTTCCGTCCGAGGCGGCGAAGAGCCCCGGGTTCTGATCGGACCGGATCTCATCATGGGTGACGCTCGCCGAGGCGGTCCACTCCCCCGTGTCCGCGTCGAAGCGGGACACCAGGATGTCGATGTCCCCATTGCCCTCGTCGCTGCCGCCGAACCAGGCGGCCAGCAGGCTGCCGTCCCGAAGCGCAAGGATCGACGGAGCGTGGTTCGAACGACGGTCGGTGGGGATGGCGGCCGCGGCACAGCCGTCGTCCTCGAAAAAGCGGAGTCGTCCGTCCGCCGGCGGCGCCGGCACACGGTCGAGCGAGGGCTGGGACAGCAGATTCATGGGTTTCTCCTCCATGTCTAGGCAACAATCATCGGACAACGCAGGGCCCGGCCGCCTCGGCGAGGGAATCCTCCGTGGAACGGCCATGCTCGTCGGTCGGGTGGGCCGCCTCGGCGAGGGAGTCCTCCCCGGCGACGATTCGACCCGATCATCCGAACGCGGTGGCGAACATCGCGGGAATCTGCATGGCGATCTGGACGCCGACGACGATGGCGATGATACCGAGGAGAAGCAGCAGGCCGGTCTGCCATTTCCGATTGACGGCGTAGGCATGCATGTGTTTCTTCCGCGAGGTCAGCAACAGGATGCAGACGACGATGATCGGGAGGCTGAGTACGGTCGAGATCGCGGTGCCGACGATGTTGAGCGAGATGAGATCCGGGGCGCCGGGGATCGTCGAGGCCAGGGGCAGGATGATGAAGACGATCGCCTGGATCCATCGGAAGGCGGGATTCTCCTCGTCGCGGCCGAGGAACTTCCGCATCGACGGCACGGTGTGGTTGATGCCGTTGATGGCCAGCTGAGCGAAGCCGCGCGACTGCGGCGGGAAACTCGTCATCGCAGCGAAGAAGATGCACATCCACAGCAGATACGGACCGACCGGACCGACCGCAACCGAGAGCATATGGGAGAGGTCGAACTCGTCGCCGATGGAGAAGCCTGGGTTGGCGGCGCTGAACTCGGCCGCGACGATCCAGAACAGGAGGTTGATGATGAGCAGCGGGGCCATACCGGCGATGAGGTCGAACTGTTGGATCTTCCGATACTTCGGCCCGACCCAGCCCTTGTCACGCATGAACCCGGAGTAGAGGAGATTGGGCATGTTGCCGGCGATCGTGCCGATCGTGGCGGAGGCGATGACGATGGGGGCGAATGCCGAGGTGTTCTGCTCCTGCGGGATCTCAAAGGCCATTCCCTGCACGAAGCCGGCGATGTCGAAGGTGCCGATCTTGATGAGCGCATAGATGAAGGCGATGATCATCGCGACCGAGGCGAAACGTGCGAAGTACTCGAGGACGACGAACTGCTTGCGCAGCATGACCAGCGACAGAGTGAGCGCGACGATGAAGATCGCGCAGAAGAACCGGCCCCAGGCTCCACCCCACTGACCACCGGTGAGCTCGTGGAGTCCGACGGCTGCGGCCAGGAGGAAGGTGGCCTGGGTGATGAATCCGGCGATGAGCACGACGGCACCCATGATTCCGGGAAGGACCGGCGAGAGGCGGGCGAAGCCGTCCAGGATCTGCGTGTCACCGTGCTTGTTCATCAGCGTGTACTTCGCAATGGACGAGATGATGAACGTGCGGGCGATGAGAGAGAGGATGAGCGTCCACAGCAGCGCGTACCCATAGGAGGCACCGGAGACGGAGGAGCTGACGAGGTCGCCGGTGCCCAGGAACGACATGGCCAGCACCAGACCGGGCCCGACCGAGGTGACGAGACCGAGGCCGCGCGGCAGCGGATTCTGCGCGGGCATCGAATTGACAGAGCTGCGTTTCACGCTATGGACATCGGCGGCCATGGCTGCACTCCCATGTGTAGATGGACATCTGAGCGATTGCCCGATGAATGATGCAAGGATTGGTCCGCGTCATCACCGTGCGCAATCTTCGTAAAGACTAGCCCATACATGCGTGTTGTGCGCAAGAGGTTCGACGAGAAAGATGCCGATTTGTGCGTTATGCGCATAAGATGGCTGCTCAGAACGCGCAATATGCGCCGCATGGTCCAATGGGCCGGGGTGGAGGAATGAGGAACCGATGGAGATCATCCAGTACCTGATCATCGGGATCGTGGTGCTGGGCTCAGCCTGCCTGCAGGGCTCCATCGGATTCGGCCTCGGCATGATCACCGCACCGGTGCTCGCGCTTCTGCGCCCCGACCTGCTGCCATCGGCGCTTCTGTTCCTGGCCACCCTCACCTCTTTCACCGCGTTTGCCCGTGAGCGTCAAGACGTGGATTGGAAGCTCGTCGGCTGGGGTGCCCTCGGACGGCTTCCCGGCATTGCGATCGGTACCACAGCCGTGGTGCTACTGCCGGATTCCGGACTGTCCCTGATGCTCGCGATCACCGTTCTCGCCGGTGCCGCATTCAGCCTGGTCGGCTGGTCACCGGCGGCCTCGCATCGCAATATGTTCATCGCCTCGTCGGCCTCGGGGATCTTCGGCACGGCCACGAGCATCGGCGGACCGCCGATCAGTCTCATCATGCGCTCACTCGACCCGTCATCGATGCGCTCGACGATGAGCGCCTACTTCACTCTCGGCAGCATCCTGTCCCTGACGGGGCTGACCATCGGCGGGGAAGTCGGCACCAGGCACCTCATCGCGGCGGCGGTTCTGCTGCCGTTCATGCTCATCGGTCTGTGGCTGTCGAACTTCGTCATCCGACGCGCCGACCGTCGACTCCTCTACCGCCTCGCGGTCGGCGCTTCGATCGTCGGCGCGCTCCTCGTCATCGTCGAAGTCGTCCGCTCGCACCTCACCTGACCTGGCGACAGACCACGTTCGTCACTTAACTACCGCTCAGTCCTACTATCAAGTAATGTGTGTGGTGCCCGTCACAATCAGGGCGTCCGACGGTGAACACCCTGGCCGACGGCACCCCGTCGCGACACTGCTCTCACCGTCACGATGCACACCATCGTGGTCTGCATCGACACCACTGTCCCGCACCTTCTCAATGCCGAGAGACCAGGCAGAACAGGACCACCGCCTATGAGCACGCCAACCACAGCACTGCCGACCACCTCCTCACACGGTTCCCGTCGTCGCCTGCGGGCCCTGAGCGCCGCAGCCGTCGTCGGCCTCGCACTCACCGTGTGCACGACGACCGCTCCGGCCCAGGCCGCCGAACTCGTTCCGCAGACCGAGAACGAAGCCGAAGAGTTCCTCGACGACCGTGCGGCGGAGGATCCGAGCACGCTCGATCGCGACAGCGTCCCCGAGGGCATCAGCGTCGAAGAGGCGCAGAAGGCCGTCGAGAAGACCGACGAACTCACTCCCGCCGATGTCGAATATGCCGCCGCGCAGGAGGACCTGCCGGCATCAGGAGTCCCCGAGGACTTCTATCGGACCCCGGACTCGCTGCCGAGCGCGGACGGCACGGTGCTCAAGCAGGCCGACTCCGATTTCTACCTCGACCCGGTGAAGCTCATCAAGCATGACGCGAAGTCGACGGTCTTCATGTACAAGACCACCGATGAGAAGGGCCAGGCCCGAGCCGCGACCGCCACTCTGCTCACGCCGAACAGTGCGAGCGGTCACGCCGACGATGCCGTCGTCATCTCACCGGGGACTCAGGGCATCGCTGACAAGTGCGCTCCCAGTCGTCAGATGGGCATGGGAACCGAATACGAAGGCATCTCGGTCGCATCGGCGCTGGCCGCGAAGCATCCTGTCGTCGTCGTCGACTACATGGGTCTCGGCACCGAGGGCACTCACCACTTCGTCAATCGCGTCGAAGAGGGTCGGTCGGTCCTCGATGCGGCACGTGCCGTCCAGCAGGTCGATGGCAGCGAGATCGATGAGGACACCAAGCTCCAGCTGCGCGGCTACTCGCAGGGCGGTCATGCCACGACGGCGGCCCTGGAGCTCCAGAAGGAGTGGGCGCCTGAGCTCAACATCGCCTCCGCTTCGGCCGGCGCCGTGCCGGTCGATCTGCATAAGACGGTGTCCGGGCTCTCGAGCGTCTATACGGCATTCGCACTCTACGGCGTCGTCGGGTTCGCCGATCAGGCTGACATCGATACAAGCGACTTCCTCAACGAGAAAGGGCAGAAGATGGTGGCCGAAACAGCGGACAAGTGCACCGTCGAAGCCTTGCTCTCGACAGCCTTCACGGATGGAAAGTCGCTGACGAAGAACGGCGAGTCGTTCACCGACATCATCGACGAGCACTTCACGGACATCGTTGACCGGCAGCGGCTGGGCAAGGCCGCGGTGCCGGATGTTCCGCTGCTGGTCAACCACAGCCGCCTCGACGACGTCATCTCGTTCGATCAGGGCAAGGAGCTCGCGTCGACCTGGTGCCGAGCCGGTCACAAGGTTGGCCTTCGAGGACAATCTCGGGCCCACTCACTTAGGCGGCTACGTCGCAGCCCTGCCCCGCATCGAGACCTTCACCAGTCGCACCTTCGCGGGCAAGGCTCCGCTCGACAGCTGCTGGAGGCTGTGACCTCCCACCCTCACCGAGGCGGCCCACCCAGTTGGGGAATCTGTCCTCACCGAGGCGGCCCGCCCGGTTGAGGAGCCCATACGCCCGAGGCGGTCCACCCCTGAACGGGGTGGGCCGCCTCGGCGATATTCACAGGGTTGGGTTGTGCCGGTGACGGTCACATGACGTAGGAGAGGATCATCGATACGAGGGTCGCAACAACAACGGAGTTGAAGGCGAAGGCGACGATGACGTTCGTGCGCACCAATCGCCAGGCTTTCCGCGACACCCCTCGGCCGGGGAGCGCGGCCGTCATCGTCGATGACAGCACGGAGAAGGTCAGGTAGTCGCCGAACTCGCGTGGGCCTTCCATCTCGAATTCGAGTTGCCGCTCCCCCGGGCTGCCGCCGCCGCTGAGGTCGAGACGCATGAACTCGAGTGCGAACGAATACACGAGCACCGCCCACGAGGCGATGACATTCGCAATGCCGAGCCCGGCCGAGATGACGATGTCTCCGCCCGAGCCAGAGGTGACGAGGAAGATGTTGAAGATGAAAGCGAGGTAGGCGGCCATTGTCGCCCAGGACACCGCTCCGCCCATCCCGAACCACTTCGACCACCACCGGCGACGGTTCACCACCGCCCACCGGGAGTGGACGATGAGCTCGGTCTCGTCGAGGTCTCCCAGCCCTGCATGCGTCCACAGCAGATAGGTGAGCGCGAAGAGCGGCCAGAAGACGAGGAAGAGGTTGATGACCTCGTGCGGCAGGGCCAGCGATGCAGCCATGCTCGGGCCAGAACCCAGTGGGTCGAAGTCGAATCCGAACACGAGGATGCCGCTGACGATGAGCGCAGGGACTCCCGCGATATTTGCGCGCGAGTCGTCGGAGAGGGTGAGCATCTGACTGTGCGTGGGTCTCATCGGCCCGGCTCCGGTTCGTTCGACGCGGCGGCTGTTCGAGTTCAGCCTAGTCGAGGGTGGGCCCGACTCGGCCGATCTCCGAATCGGACCGGTGGCACCGAGTCAGATCAGGCGATCCCCGATGCAATCGGACTGATCCCCAAGTCAGACCGGCCACGGGTCTAGTCAGACCAGCTGAGAGGCGAAGGCGAGCAGGTCGCGGTCACCGCCGGGGCGGCCGACCAGCTGCACCGCCTGCGGTCCTTCGCCGCCTCCGGCCCTGGGCAGCGGGATCGTCAAGGCCGGCCAGCCGAGCACGTTGAATGGCATCGAATAGCGCATGAACTTCGCCGCCGTGCCGGAGTCGATCTCATCCCAGCGGATCACTGGACCGTCGATGGCCTGGGTGAGCAGGAAATCGGCGCCCTCGAAGACCGTGAGCGACCGTTTCCGCAGGTCCGCGAGCGCTTCCAGCTGCTTCCGGTATTCGGTCTCGCCGAGGTCTCTGCCGGCCTCGATCTTCTTGGCCACCCCTGGCTGGTAGTCCGCTGAGTGCTCGGCGTACAGGTCTGCGTGGACCTCGTACGCCTCATAGAGGCGGATGAAGTCGTAGATCGGTGCAAGATCGTCGAGGAGTTCGTCCAGGGCAGGCCCATTCGCCGAGGTGATCGTGAGGGCGGGAACGCCAGCGAACAGGTCCAGCGCCAGGTTCGACCCATCACCGAGGAGACTGACATCGATGGTGTGTGCACTGTTCCCTCGGTCATCACCCGAACCGGCTCCAGCGATCACGTCGTAAGCAGTGGTCAGCACGCCGAGGTCGGAGGCGAAGAGTCCGACGGTGTCGAAGGCCGGCGAAAGTGGGAAGACACCGTCGACGGGCACGACGCCGAAGGTCGGCTTGAACCCGAGCACCCCCTGGCAGGCCGCCGGCACTCGCACGGACCCGGCCGTGTCGGTGCCCAGCGCCAACGGCACTGCCCCGGCGGCGACGAGCGCGGCCGATCCGGAGCTCGACCCGGCGGTGCACAGTGCCGCATCGACAGGATTGACGACGCGGCCGAAGGCCGACTCGTCGCCGAGGATTCCGTACGAGTACTCCTGGCAGTTCGTCTTCGCGACCGGGATCGCGCCCGCTGCTTCGAGTCGCTCCACGACCGTCGCCGAGGCGGTCACGGGATCATCGCTGCGCACGTTCGATCCCATTGTCGTCGGGTATCCGACGAGGTCGATGACGTCTTTGATCGCGAAGGGAATCCCTTCCAATCGCCGAGGCGGCTGCCCGGAATCGCGGCGGTCGATCGATTCCGCGGTGAGGGCATTCGCGCGGTCGACGGTCATCGCTGTGACGGCGTTGAACTGCGTTCCGGCACGCTCCACCTCGGCGAGAGTCTGCTCATCCATCCGATGAGCCTATCTGAACTGTCGGCGCCAGTCCGGCCCATGGGCGCAGCGCTTCGATCGCTGCGGCGACGTCGAAGGCAGTTCCGTCGTCGAAGGGGTGAGCAACGACCTGGACGCCGGTGGGGATCCCGCAGTCGGCCATCCCGGAGGGCACATTGACGATCGGCACCCGGTTGCAGATGTTGAACGGCATCGTCATGTGCGCCTGCCAATAATGGTCGAGTCGGGACCCCTCGACCGGGTGCTCCGCACTGCCCACCTGTCCGTCGTTTCCGGCACCTCTCGAACCGGCGCCTCCCGCATCTGAGTGCCCCTCGCGCCCCACTCCCCCGGCGTCGATGGTGATCCCATCAAGGTAGCTGGCTCCGGCTTCCAACCCCGCCACCGCCGAGGTGGGCGCCACGAGCACATCGAAACCGTCCATGGCTGCGGCGAGCTCCGCCTGGATCTGTGCTTCCATGGCGAGTCCGTCATAGAAGGACCGGCGTGCGGCGACGGCTTCCGCATCGGCCATGAACCGCACCGTGTACTCAGCCAGGGTGTGTTCATGGCCGCGAGTGGCCTTTCGCATGGCGGGCGCGAGCAGGTTTCCGAAGTGCGTGAACGCGGTCTCGAAGATCCGCTCGGACGTCCACGGCAGTGCGATCTCCTGGACGTCCGCCCCTGCCGATTCCAGCGCCGAGGCGACCGCGCGGGTATTCGCTTCGATGTCCTTCCCGACGGGGAAGTCCCCCAATCGCACGCACAGCGCGACCCTGCGTCCGCGGAGTCGGTCGGCCGCCTCGGCGGGGTCGAAGTCGTCGAGGAACCCGGGCGAGGCGATCGTCGCGTGATCTCTCGGATCGACGCCGACCATGACGCGGGCGAGGAGGGCGGCGTCGGCCACGGTGCGCGCCATCGGCCCATCCCCGCGGTACCAGTCCGCGGCCAGGGGCTGCGCTCCGGGTATCCGACCATAGGGGGCTTTGTACCCGACTGTGCCGGTGAACGCGGCGGGCAGCCTCGTCGAACCGGCGATGTCGGAGGCGGTGGCCAGGGGCGCAAACCCAGCGGCGAGCGCAGCACCGGACCCACCGGAGGACCCGCCGGGTGAGAGGTCGAGGTTCCACGGGTTGCGGGTCACGCCCCACATCGGCGAGTGCGTGATCGTCGCGCAGCTGAACTCCGGCGAGGTGGCTCGGGCGTGGACGAATCCCCCGGCGGTGCGGATGCGGGCGATGATCGCGGCATCGTTGTCGGCGATGGTGTCGCGTTCGTGGAGCAGCCCTTGGGTGAGGCCGCGGCCGGCGAGCGCGTGTTTTTCCTTGGCGATCACGGGAAGTCCGAGCAGCGGACGGGCGGCGGCCGCCTCGGCGAGGTCATCATCGGTGGCGTTCGCATAGAACGTCTCGGCGTCCCGCGCCGAGGTGACCGCCTCCTCGACGACTTCGGTGACCGCATTGATGCGCTCATCGTCGGAGGTGATCCGACCGATGAGCGAGCTCAGGTAGTCGACCGGGGACAGCTCCTTGGCCCGGAACGCGGCGAGCGCCTCCGTGGCGGACAGGGTCCAGGGTTGAGTGAGGTCGGGCGCTGTGGCTGGACCGGTTGCATTGGCGGTCATGGGGTCACCTCGATATGAGTTCGCAGCAGGTCGCTGCTGTCACCGTAGCGGATGCGCCGATTATCGGTGCTCATGCGCGCGCCTCGGCGACGGAGGAACCGACCCACACGGCACCGTCACGGACGTCGGCGAGTTCACCGCGGACGAGTTCGCCGGCCACCAAGGTGAGGACGCGGACTCCGCGGAGCATGTCGTCGTCGGTGGTGAATTCGCGTTCGCAGTGGGAGACGCCGTCGACGCTGGGCACGAACATCATCACGGCGGGCACGCGGTGATTCATCGCCACCGAATCGTGACCGGCCATCGTCTCCAACCGGCGGATGCTCAGGCCCTCGTTGGCGACAGCCTTCTCGGCGAGTTCGACGCCTTCGGTCGGGAAGCGGCGCTTGTCGCGGATGTCGAAGTCGCGGGCGTCGATAGTGATGTCGTGGGCGCGGGCGATCTCGGCGATCTGGGACTTCAGCGAGTCGCGGGCGGCTTGGACGATGGCCGGATCGGTCGACCGGAGGTCGGCGACCATATGGACGCGGCGGGGAACGACGATCGGCGAATTCGGTTCGACGACGTGCTGGCCGACCGAGGAGACGAGGGCTTCTTCCTCGAACTCATCGACCACCTCGGCGACCGCGAGGACGACCTTCGCGGCTGCGACGAGCGCATCATGCCGGTCAGCCATGGCTGTGGCACCGGTGTGGGACTGTTCGCCGAGGACGTCGATGTCGAGTTTCTGCGTGTACCAGCTGGCCTCGACGACGCCGATGTCCGTGGCTTCGCGTTCGAGGATGCGGCCCTGTTCGATGTGGATCTCGGCGTAGGAGATCGCCTCGGGCGGGGTGTCGGTGCCGGCGTAGCCGATGGCGTCGAGCGCCTCGGCGACGGTGGTGCCGTCGAGGTCGGTGACGGCGAGCATCTCGTCGAGGTCGAAGAGCCCGGCGTAGACGGAGCTGCCCATGATCGACGGGGCGAAGCGACCGCCCTCCTCGTTGAACCAGTTGACGACGGCGAGGTTGTACGCGGGTTTCAGACCAGATTCGGCGAGCTCCTCTTTGACTCGCAGGGCCGCGAAGAGGGCGGCGATGACTCCGTAGGCTCCGTCGAAGCGCCCGCCGAGCGGCTGCGAGTCGAGGTGGGAGCCGATGAGGACGTACGGGGCGCCGGGAACGAATTCGAGGCACGCGAACATGTTCCCGATCGCATCGACGCGCACGTCGAAGCCGTTGTCGGCCGCCCAGCCGCGCATCCAGTCACGCGTCTGCTTATCTTCGGCCGTCAGCGCCTGTCGATCGACGCCGTTGTTGTCGGTGGCACCTATGGTGGCGACGAAGTGGAAGTCTGCGAGGAAGGCCGCATCGGAGGACGGGACTGCCTGATGGTTCATTGCTGATCGCTTCTCTCATGAGGGTGGGTAGTGGTTTGCAAGGGACTGGGGGCGCGGGTGGCAGGCGCGGGTGGCTCGGTTGGGGCTCGGGTGGTGCTCGCACATCGCTTTTCGTTCAGTTCATCGCTTTTCATCCCGATGATCTGTACAAAATGTGATGTGAAAGTGGACGAAACTCGATGTCAATGCAGGCTCACCCGCGCTCACCCCAACCGTCCGCGGGTCTCGGGCAGACGCGTGACGAAGATGAGGACGAGGCACAGGGCAGCAACTGCGGCCATGTAGTAGCCGGGAGCGGTGTTGACGCCGGTGATGTCGACGAGCCAGGTGCCGACGAACGGTGCGGTGCCGCCGAGCACTGCGTACGAGATGTTGTAGCTGATGGCCGCCGAGGTGAACCGCGTCTTCGTCGAGAAGCGCTCGCAGAAGAAGGTGTAGCAGCCGCCGCCGTAGCAGCAGAGGGCGAGGACGAAGATGGTCTGCCCTAGAAAGGCCAGCCCCATGTGTCCGCTGGTCACAAGGCCGAATGCCGGCACCGAGGTGACCGCCAGCAGAATCGTGCCCGCGATGAGCATCGGGCGCCGACCGAACCGATCACCGAGGTGGCCCGCGATGGGCAGGAAGATCGTGTAGCTGGCCATGGCGATCGCATTGATAAGCAGCGACTGCTCACGGCTGAGGTCTCCCGTGGTCTGGATGTAGGTGACGAAGTAGGCCGAGAGCATGTAGAAGCCGAGTGCGGTGACGCCGAGGACGAAGAAGACCTGGAGCATGCCGACCCAGTTCTCGCGGAAGGATTCGCGGATCGGGCTGAACTCCTTGGGGCGTTCCGCAGCAGTCTGCTTGAACAGCTCGGATTCGTCGGTCTTCGACCGGATCCACAGACCGACGGCCGACAGCGGCAGGGCCAGCAGGAACGGCACTCGCCAACCCCAGGAATCGAAGGACGCATCGCTCATCACCGTCGACAGCACCAGGATGAGACCGCCGGCGAACACCGAGGGCAGAGCGGTTGCGGCCAAAGTGATGTTGATCCACAGACCGCGCTTGGCCACCGGGGCGTGTTCGTAGACGAAGGAGGGTCCGCCCACGGATTCGCCGCCGGCGGAGAAGCCCTGGCCGAGTCGGGCGAGGATGAGCAGAATCGGGGCGAGCCATCCGATCGTGTCGAACCCGGGCAGGAGGCCGATGAGCGCCGTGCAGGCTCCGACGAGGAAGATCGTGATGGTCAGCGTCTTCCGCCGGCCCACCTTGTCCCCGAGGGCTCCGAAGAAGAGTCCGCCGAGGGGGCGCATGACGAAGGCGACGCCGAAGGTCGCGAAGATGACCAGCAGGCCGGTGATCCGGTCGCCGTCGGGAAAGAAGTATTCGGACAGAATGACTGCCGAGAGTCCGTACAACGTGAAGTCGTAGAACTCGACGAACTGGCCGATGCTGCCGCCGAGCAGCACTTTCCGCTGCATGCTCGTGGACGTGCGTCCCTGCTCAACTGTTGGGGTGGACATCGAGGTGCTCCTGGAGTCGCGTGATGGTTGGCACCATCTTTGCGGCACAGATCACATCAGTCCAACAGTTACTTTTTGGGTAGCTCATAGATCCGATTGATGACCCGACGCCGGGCCGAGGATCTCCTTCGTCAGCTCGCAGTAGGCCCGGCCCCGCCGATTGAGTCGGACGTCGTTGGGCCAGATGAATGCGAGGTCGATGCTCGGGAAGTCGTCGAGGAGCGGGATGTCGACGGTCTTCGAACCGATGTAGGTCCCCGAGGAGACGCTCTGGCTGAGCAGGGAATAGCCGAGCCCCATCGCCACGAACGAGCGCACTGTCTCGTACCCGGAGAACGAGTGGCGAATGCGCGGGACGACCCCGGCGATCCGGAACAGCTCGTCGTAGTACTGGCGAGAGTAGGGAAGATCGAGCTGGATGTAGTTCTCGTCTGCCAGCTCCCGCAGATGCACGGGGCGGGGACGCCCTCCGGCCCCGAGGCGGTGCTCGAGTGATACGAGGACGTGCGGCCTGACGACATCGATGAGATACGTGTCGAAGCGGTCGCTCAGTCCCAGCATGTACGTCAGGGCGATGTCGCAGTCACCGGCCGTGACCGCACGCTGCAGCTCCTCCAGGTCCGCTTCGAGGTAGTTGACCCGCACGTCCGGATAGCGCTTCTCGAACTCGTCGTGGATGAGCGGCAGCCTCGTCGGAGCAATCGGCGAGAACACGCCGACGGTCAGCTGACCGCTCAGCGACCGAGAGAGCCCGAGCGCGGTCTCACCGAGGTTGTCGGAGGACTCGAGGAACGGTGTGACCTCCGTGAGGAAGCGCTTTCCCGCCGGGGAGAGTACAACCGACCGGTTCTTCTGTCGGATGAAGAGGTCGAGGCCGAGGGTCCGCTCGAGCTGCGCCATCGCCGTCGAGATCGCCGATTGGGTGACGTTGAGCTGCTTCGCCGCCTCGGTCATATGCTCCCGCCGGGCGACCTCCTGGAAGTACCGCAGCTGCACGAGCGTGAAATCGAGTGCCATAATCCCTCATCATCCCACCCGCAGCGGCCATGCATGCAGACACAGCCCCGCCGAGGCGGTTCGCCGCGGAGCCTTTGACGGCCGCGGCAATCCGCGTCGATCTCGGGTCAGTTTCACGTCGATCTCGTGTCGGTGCCGACAGATAGAATCACCCTCAAACACGTCAATGACGCGGTAACCATCATCTCAATAGTCATTCTCAAGTGTAACGAAAATTCTAATCGAATCTTTTTCGAAGTTTCTATTGTTTTCTCCATCACGACTGCATATAATTTCAGTAAGAGACCTTCAACGGCGAACGGAACTCGACAGCGATGACATTCACCCCCGACCGCAAGCGACGCAAGTCAGGAAAGCGCGACCGCCGCGCTGCCGCTGACTCACGCGGCGGGGCGAGTCGACGGCCACCGAACGCCTCGGTCCCCGCAGATCCCACCAACGTCCCTTCTCGTGCCGTTCGTGACACCGCGGACAACGTCCCCATGCACCCCGAAAGCGAGTCACCACGCCCTGAATCTCTGGCTGAGCAGCTCAAGGCAGCCGGCCTCGACCTCAGCGGCCACCACTTCGCCGAGGTCTTCGAGGCCCTTGATCCCGTATCGACCGACCCCGTCTCGACAGACCCCGTAGCGACTGACCCCGTCTCGACCGACGGCGAAGAGCAGAACGAAGCTGCGTCGACTGCCGACACCGAACACCCGAATGCAGCCGACGCTTCAGCATCATCCACCGAGATCGAGCCGAACGCTCCGACGGACTCGCTTTCACAGCCGAACCCGACCGCACTGTTCGAAACAAGTGAGCAAAACCGCTCAACCACGCAGCCTGCATCCACTGATTCCGCCGCCCCGGCCACCACAAGCACCCCCGCCGCCGCTCAGCCCGAGGCCGAAGAAGACTTTCAACGACGGACCTCGCTCCACCCAGTCCTCACCGACTCCGCTTGGAACGATCTTGCCGCGAGCACTCCCGAGATCACCGACTCGATCGCCTCACTGACCGGACTGGTCGCAGGGCTTCGGGCATTCGACCGGCCGATGGGGCCCGGCGAAGCCCTGCAGGTCATCGACGGCGCAGAGGCGCTGCGTCGGCTGAGTGAATCCCTGTCCACACTGGCAGTTGCCGTCTACGAACGCGTCGGCACCCCCAAAGACAGCGGCGCCAAGTCGACCAAGGCGCTCATCCAGGAACGTCTCAACCTCTCGGGTCGAGAAGCGAACCGTCGGGCAAAGCTCGCGGAGAATCTCGGCGGACGAGTCGCTCTCGACGGCCAACCGCTTGAGCCCGAACACCCGCTCGTCGCCGAACAGCTCCACCTCGGCACCCTGCCCACGGAACATCTCACTGTCATCGAAGACTGCCTCAAGGTGCTGCCCGCCTGGGTGGACCACGAGACGAGGTCCCGCGTGGAAACCGACCTCGTCAAGTACGGGAAGTCGGTGACTGTCAGCGAGCTCCGCGACATCTTCCGTCAGATGCTCGCTGTCATCGACCCCGACGGCGCCGAGCCGCTCGACCCCAGCGACCGTTCCGCCTATTTCATCACTGCCCGGCCCAAGCGCAACGGAGACTGGAGGCTGGAGGGCGTCCTCGACCCTGTAGCGGGATCCGAACTGCACGGACTGCTGACCTCAAGAATCCAATCCGCGGAAGACGCCACAGCGACAGACAACACAACAAGCACAGCTGGATCCTCGAGCGCCGAGGAAAAGTTCGAGCCTCTCGACGCCGTCCTCACCGGAGATCGCTTCGATGCTCCACCGTGGGCCGTCATCGAGGCCGCCGGCGAATCCGAAGACTCCTCTGCCAATCGGTCCGTTCCTGCCGGCCACGGTGTCCGCCCCGATGGAGCGTCCGTCGATCTCATGAGCGAGCAGCCTAAAGCGAAGGCCTGGATCTACGAGCGTTTCGCCACTCTCATCTCGCGCATCAGCATGAAAGAAGCCGCCAAGGGCTCGCCCTACGCTCTGGTCGTCACAGCAAAAGCGTCCGACATCGCCAACGGCACCGGCGAAGCCACCACAGGCTCCGGCGACCGTTTCCCTATGGACGACATCACTCGACGTGGTCTCAACGGCACTGTCTTCTTCCATCTGATGGACGAAAAGGCTCGCACGGTGGAAGTCTGCACAGATCAGCGCTTCGCCAACAAGAAGCAGACCGCGATCATCACCGCTCGAGACCGCGGATGCGTGTTCCCCGGATGTGACGCGCCCCCTGGATGGTGCGATGTGAACCATGTTGTGCCGCACGCCAGGGGCGGCAAGACCGACATCAACAACATGTGTTGTCTTTGCTCCTTCCACCACCACCTCACGGACCGCTCCGACTGGGAAGTGTTCATGCTCACCGACGGGCGACCGGCATGGCGACCGCCCGAAAGCATCGACCCCGCTCGCACGCCGATCCTCCACTCGAGGTTCATCACCGACGACATCATCGACGGCCTCTTCGGCACGTAGCTGCGCAGGACTGCTTCAAGAGCACCGCTGTGTCAACACGCACCCGTCGGCCCACACCACCGGCCACTGCCTGCCGCGCGCTCAGTTCCAGCAAATGCGCGATTCCCAGCCACCACAAATAGACTGGGCTCATGCCTGCAGTTCCCACGAGCGCACTCCTCGCCGAGACCACACTTCCGCACGACGTCTCGGCAGCGATCCCCAGCCCGTCCATCTCGAGCTTCCAACTCGGACCGCTGACGATCCACTTCTATGCGCTGTGCATCCTCGTGGGCATCATCATCGCCATCGTGCTGACCAACCGTCGCCTGACCAAGCGCGGCGTCGAGGACTGGCAGGTCCTCGACATCGCGACTCTGGCCGTCCCGATGGCCATCGTCTTCGCCCGCATCTACCACGTCATCACGCACTACACGGACTACTTCGGACCCGGCCGCAATCCCTGGAATCCGTTCGAACCCGGCTCGGTCTGGGCGATCTGGGAGGGCGGCATCGCCATCTTCGGCTCGCTCATCGGCGGCACCTTGGGCGCGTGGATCATGTGCCGCAGGCTCGGCCTCAAACTCACCACCCTGCTCGACGCCCTGGCCCCGGGCCTCATCCTCGCCCAGGCCTGCGGGCGCTTCGGCAACTGGTTCAACCAGGAGCTCTTCGGCCTGCCGACCACCCTGCCCTGGGGTCTCGAGATCGATCCCAGCAACCCGGCCATTCCGCTGGGCACTCCCCCTGGCACGCTCTTCCACCCGACGTTCCTCTACGAGGTCATCTGGAACAGCCTCGGCGCCCTCGTCCTGCTCTACCTGTCCCGCCACATCTTCTTCCAGTGGGGACGCCTCTTCGCCGTCTACCTCATGTGGTACGGCGCCGGCCGCATCGTCTGGGAATCCATCCGCCTCGACCCGAGCTTCGTCATCCTCGGCCTGCGGACGAATGTCTGGGGCGCGATCGGCGCCGTCGCACTCGGCGTCATCATCATGCTCGTCCAGTGGAAACGCCACCCCGAACCCGAAGAATCACCGTTCATCCCCGGTCGCGAACCCCAGCCCGCGAAGAACTGACGGAAACCCTCGCCGAGGCGGCTCCCCAGGTCCATGGCAGCGTTTCCCATCCGTGGTGACGCCTCACCCGAGGCGGATCTCCAAGCCCGGGGCCGCGCCCCCGCCCCTGGTAACGCCTGATCCGTGGTGACGTTCCCCTCCGTGGTGACGCCCACCCAGCAGAATGCAGTGCCGCCTACCCGACGAGATGCAGAGCCTCCACGCAGAAAGATACCGTAAAGTAACATAGATTGCATGCACTTCTTCCGCATGATTCTGCACCTACTCAGGTCCCATCGACGCACTGCGCGCGATATCTGGGACACGTACTCCCTGCCCATGCGCGTTCACCTGGGCGAGATCGACATCTTCATGCATCTCAACAACGGCAAGTACTTCTCGATCATGGACCTCGGTCGACTCGACATGATGGTGCGCAGCGGAGCATGGCAGGCGATGCGTGACCGCGGCTGGACAGGCGTCGTCAGCGCCGAGACCATCAGCTTCCGCAAGTCGCTGAAACTCTGGCAGCGCTACAGCCTCGAGACCAAGGTCTGCGGAATCGATGACCGCACCGTGTTCTTCGAACACCGTCTGGTCGTCGACGGAGAGATCTACACCCGCGCCTATGTCGCCACACGCGTGATCTCAGACAGTGGCCCGCTCACCAGGGACGACCTCATCGAGGCGTTCGGGGTGCCGGAGAATGCACCTGAACTGCCCGACTGGCTCCACGAGTGGCGCCGCGACAATGCACTGCCGAGCACTCGGCGGCCTGCCCGGAGCAGCTGGAACTAGCCGAGCCGCCGTCGTGCGTGGCTTGCACTCTCGGCTGCACCCGAATCGCCATTGCCGGCCGCCCCACCGCACGGCCGGCCCCGGCCGGTTCAGGATTCGATCCACTCCTTGAGGCGGCCCAGGCCGCGAGTGATCGCGGTTTCATCGATACCCGAATAGGCCAGTCGGATATATGACCGGTCCTCCCCGGGCTGCGGCGAGCCGAAGTGCTCGCGGGTGCAGAATGAGACACCCGTGGCATGCAGCGCCTCGGTGGAGAAGTCCGCCAGAGTCGCAAGCCCCTTCGACTCCATCGCCTCGGTGACATCGGGGAAGACGTAGAACGTCGATCCCGGTGTCGCCACACTCATGCCGGGGATCTCATTGATGAGTCGACAGGTGGCATCGCGCCGTTTGCGCAGCACCTCCAACATCTGCCCCACCGGCCCCTGCGGTCCGCGCAGGGCAGCGATGCCCGCCCACTGCACGTACTGGTTCGTGCACGATTCGTCGTTGGTGTTCATCAGCGAGATCGCCTCGGCGACTTCCTTCGGCGCCACCGCACAGCCGAGCCGTGACCCGGTCATCGCGTACTTCTTCGAGAACGTGTAGAGGATGACGGTGCGCTCACGCATGCCCGGCAGCGCGGCGATCGACTGAGACTTCCCGCGATAGCGCATCTCGAAGTACGCCTCATCGGAGAGCACCCACAGGTCGAATTCCTGCGCGATCGCAGCGATGGCCTCACGCTCACCCGGGGTGGATTCCGCGGAGATCGGATTCTGCAGGTCGTTGTAGATGATGGCCGTGGTGTTCTCATCGATCGATGCCCGCAGGTGGTCGAGGTCGATGGCGAACCCGTCGGAGGTCGGGACGTACCGGTAGGGCAGGGCCGTACCGCCGAGGTATTCGATCTGGGACTCGTAGATGGGGAATCCGGGATTCGGGTAGAGCACACCCTCGCCGGGGTTCATCACCGATTGGAGGAATTTCGTGATCACGGGCTTGCCTCCGGTGGTCACGACCACCTCGGCGGGGTCGATCGTCATTCCGCGCCGCGAGCCGATGTCATCGGCGAGCGCCTCCCGCAGTTCCGGAATTCCCGGTCCAGGGCAGTAGCCGGTCTTGCCGTCGGCGATCGCCTGGTCGAGGGCTTCGACGATGTGGCCGGCCAGCGGGAAATTGAGATCGCCGAGGTGGAACGGGAACACCTCATTGCCGCGAGCCTTCCAGTCGGCCGCGGCTTGGGCCACGCGGAACGCGGTCTCGGTGCCGAGGTTGTCCAAGCGGCGAGCAGTCTTCATCGTCGGCTCCTTCTTCGTGGTCCATCTCTTCGAGGGCAATACTGTGGTGTCGGGGCTGGGGTGTCCGTGGGTGCTGCGCGCCGTAGGACGGAACCGCCCCAGGGCACGGTGTGCACCGGTTCACTCACGATAGAGCACCTGACCTGGGATTGTCAGCGGTGTCCGTGTCCGGGGTGGTTCGCGCGTCGGGTTCAGCTCTCGTGCGGCGCAATGAACAGCTTCCGCAGCGGAGCCCCGTCGATGTACCAGCGCGTCTTCGTCCCCTCATCGAGGCGGACCAGCGACCCCGGCGCCAATTCGATGGGGTCACGCCGGGGTTCGTCGAATTCGATGCGGCCGGTCCCGGAGATGACGAGGAAGACCTCGTCGCCTTCGATATCCCGCATCGCTCCGGCACTCATCTCCCACAGTCCGAAGTCGGCGCCGCCGATGGTGCCGAGTTCGGCGAATCCCGTCGTCACCGACTCCATCGCCGAGGCGGCCGACCCTTCCGACCCGACCGACCCGACCGTGTCGGTTCCTCCCGCCGAGGCGGCCGGAACATTCTGCCAGCCCTCGATGGGTTCGTGGCTGAGTGGGACATCGTGGGTGTTGATCGGCTCCATTGCGCTCATGCGACCAGTGTAAGCAGATGGCCCGCCCACTCTCCGCCATGACGAAGAAATCAGTAGGGCAATGAATTCGTTTCAGCATCCGATCTCAACCGACGCAACTATTTACTTCCCATCAGTCGTGGGATAGAACTGTTTCCGTAGGCGACCGTCTGGTCTGTCTCGAGCTCAGGAGATGATCCATGTCCTACTTCAACGGCGAAGCCTCGCACTGGCTGGCGGCCTCCCCCGCCGAAGCCGTCGACCCCGCCCCACTACCGCGCGAGAAGCAGGATCTCGTCATCGTCGGCGGCGGGCTGACCGGCCTGTGGTCGGCCTATTACGCCAGGCAGGCCCACCCCGAGTGGGCGATCACGATCATCGAGGCCCGCCACATCGGCTACGGTGCCTCCGGCCGCAACGGCGGATGGCTCTCAACCCTGCTGCCGGGCAACCGCACCAAGTTCGCCGAGGCAGTCGACCGTTCCCGGAGGGACGATCCCACCGGGCCGGTCGGCTCGGCCGGGCTCGACGGCGTGGCGAGCGTCCGGGCCTTCCAGTCCGCACTCTTCGACTCCATCGACGAAGTCCTCGACGTCTGCGAGACCGAAGGCATCGATGCCCACCAGGTGCGCGGCGGCCATATCGACATCGCTCAGTCGGAAGCCGGGCTGTCCCGACTGCGCGACCTTGAGGCCGGCAACGAGCAGTTCGGATATGGGCCCGAGGACATGCAGTTCCTCGACGCCGAGGCGACGCGTGCCCGCATCAACGTCGACGGCGCGCTCGGCAGCCTCTACTTCCCCGGTACCGCCGCCATCGACCCGGCACTGCTCACCCGCGGACTCGGCCACGTCCTCAGGGAACAGGGCGTAACCATCTGTGAGGCCACCTCGGCGAGGCATATCCGAAAGAATTCGGTCGCCACGGACCGCGGGCCGGTGCACGCGGACACGATCTTCGTGTGTCTCGAGGGGTATTCGGACACGGTCGGCGGCGACCTGCCGGGACTGGACGGACGCCAGGTCATCCCGGTGTTCTCGTCGATGATCGCGACCGAACCGCTGCCGGGCGAGGCGTGGGCATCGATCGGCTGGGAGGGCCGCGAATGCCTCGGCGACACGGCGCACACGTTCATCTACGCCCAGCGCACGGCCGATGGCCGGATCGCGCTCGGCGGCCGTGGGGCGCCCTATGCCTTCCGGTCGGGTCTGCCCGGCGACGGTGAGGTCCCCGCCGAGGTGGTGAACCTCCTGGCCGGGCGCCTGTCCTCGCTCTTCCCGGACCTCGAGTTCGAGGTTGCGCATGCCTGGCGGGGTGCGCTCGGGGTGACCAGGGATTGGTGCGCCGGCGTCTTCTTCGACCCGGCCCAGCGCATCGGGGTGGCCCGCGGCTATGCCGGGCACGGGGTGACGGCGACGCACCTGGCGGCGAAGACCCTGCTCGATCGGGCCGCCGGAGCCGCGACGCCGTTGACCGCGCTGCCGTGGAACGACCACGTCTCCGGGCAGTGGGAGCCCGAACCGATCCGGTGGTTGGGCATCCGGTCGATGTACAAGATCTTCGGCCTCGCCGATGCGTGGGAGTCAGCGACCGGGGCGAAGAAGACGAGCCTGCTCGCACGGTTCGGATCCCGCCTGGCCGGATTGCATGAGTAGGCGGGGCGGAGTCCTGCACGAGTAGCGGGCGGCCGCGCGCCCCACGCTAGCGGCCCACTTCACCGACCGCTCACATTGCCGTCGCTGTACCGCGCTATATCTCGAGCGCTCGACGCTGAGTCGAGCGGTCGGCAGAACATGACCGCGCACAGCCGACCACGACAGTCTCGCGCTGTGACTTGGCCCTATTGTCGCCGCAGTTTCAGGGCAGACTGAAGCCATGACGGACTCCCGCATCTCCCCCATGGCAGAGACCTACCCGGCCTCAGACATCCGCAAGATGTTCAATCTCGCCCTCGACTTCCCCGATGCCGTGAAGCTGACCGTCGGCGAGCCGGACTTCACCACCCCGGAGCACATCAAGGCCGCGGGCATCCGCGCGATCGAGCACGACAACACCCGCTACGTCGCGAACGCCGGCATCCCCGAACTGCGGGCCGCGATCGCGCGGAAGTACTCGGCCCGGTGGAATCGCAGCATCGAGCCTGCGAACGTCATGGTCTCCTTCGGTGCTATGGAAGCACTCACCTTCGCCCTCGATGTCACCGTATCCCCAGGGGATGAGGTCATTATCCCCGACCCCAGCTTCCCGAACTATCTGGGGCAGGTGCACCGCCTCGGCGGGGTTGCCGTGTCCGTTCCCGTCACCGAAGACAACGATTTCAAGCTCCGCGCCGAGGATGTCCGCTCAGCGATCACGGACAAGACCGCGGCGATCATCATCAACAGTCCCTCGAACCCCTTGGGTTCGGTGATGGATCGGGCCGACCTCGAGCAGATCGCCGCGCTGGCCGATGAGCACGGGTTCACCGTCATCTCCGATGAGGTCTATGACGAGATGGTCTTCGAGGCGGAGTACACCTCCATCGCCGAGGTGAAACCATCCACCGCCGAGGTGGGGGCTGAGTTCGATCGGTTCCTGGCCATCGGCAGCTTCTCGAAGACCTATGCGATGACCGGGTGGAGGTGCGGTTTCGTCATCGGTTCGGAGGATTTCATCGCGCCGATGGCACTGCTGCAGGAGGGCCTGACCTCGAGTCTGCCCGGCTTCGTCCAGGAGGCAGCGGTCGCCGCAATCGAGGGACCGCAGAACGCGGTCGATGAGATGGTCGCTTCGTATGCCAGGCGGCGTGAGCTCATGGTCGAGCGCATCAATGCCATCGACGGGTTGAGTCTGCTGCCACCGGCGGCGACGTTCTACGCCTGGGTGAACGTGTCAGAGTGGGGCCTGTCATCATGGGACCTCGCCACCCGACTGCTCGAGGACCACAATCTCGCGACGATTCCCGGTTCGGCCTTCGGCCCGGCCGGTGAGGGCTACCTGCGGCTGACCTTCGCAGTCTCGGACGAGACCATCACCACCGCCTGCAACCGTTTGGAGGCCTTCGCCGCAGCTCGGTGATGCCGCGAGCCGGTGAGCCCCCGAGCGATGAGCCCGCTGGAGCTGAGCCCGCGGTGGCTGGGCCGGCGAACGATGAGCCCGCGGGAGCTGGGCCCGCGAGCGATGAGCCAGCGGTAGCTGGGCCGCCGAGCGCTCAACTTAGCGTCGACCGCGCAGTGTATAACGCGAGCGGTCGGTGGGACGATGCGCGGTCGATGAAGCATGGCCCTCAACAGGCACTGCCCGACACTCAGCTGTCGTCGTAGCTGATTTCGACGCGTCGGTTCTTCGCCCGTCCCTGCGGGTTGTCCTCACCCTTCTTCGTCGTATTCTTTGCGACAGGGTCGGCCTCCCCGTAGCCCTTGACGGTCAGGTCGAGGCCGGACCGTGAGTCGGCGATGACATCGGCCACAGCCTGTGCCCGCTTCTTCGATAGCTTCTTGTTCGCCGCATCGTCGCCGATCGAATCGGTGTATCCGGAGACTGTGACCTTTGTACCGTCGGGAACGTTCTCCACGGTCTTCGCGATGGCCTTCTCAGCCTTGTCGGAGATCTCGGCGCTGCTGAAGTCGAAGAGGATGTCGCTGGCCAGGGTGATGACCGCGTCGTCGCCGTCCTTCTCGTTCGTCACGAGTGGGACGACGGATTCCGAGGTGTTCCATTCCTGGACGTTGTTCGGCTCCCACCGCTGGACCGAGTAATCCAGCTGCTCCTGTGTCGGTTCAGGCAGGTCCGCCGGGGACGTCGGATCGGATTCGGCGGCGATGCCGGCGCCGGCACCGGCCGTCGCGCCTGCCCCGGAACCGATCAGCAGTCCGACGCCGACGAGAACAGCGGTGCACTTCCTGGTGTTCCCTCGACGCATCATGACTCCGTGATCGGGATGTCGGTGAACTTCGGCCAGTTCTCCTGAGCCCGGATGTCGACGGCATCGATGTCGTTCTCCGGAGCCTTGAAGACGGCCCACACGATCATCGGCCGGTTGTTCTTCGTCTCCGTGAACACCGAATCCGAGGCCCACATTTCGTAGGTGTCCGAGATCGGGGAATAGACCTTGAGGTTGTCCGTATCGACAAGTTGCGGGTCGAACTTGTTCTCGCCCCAGACGTCGTAGACGCTGATCGAAGCGTCGCTGTCGGCCGTGGTGAAGTGCGGCGTGACGACCATCGTCAAGGTCTGCGTCTTCCCGTCGACCTCGAGCGAGTGGATGGCAATGGTCGCCTTGTTCTTGTCGGATCCCGGGACAGTGACGTCCTGTTTGACGATGACGTCGTCGGGATCGATGTTCTCAACGCTGGGCGTCGCGCCGTCGCTGCTGCCGTTCCCGCCGTCGGCCGCCGAGTCCTTGTCGTTGGAGTCCGAATCCTGCGACGAGGTGCAGCCTGAGAGGGCCAGAGCGCAGAGGGCCGCACCGGCGAGGCCCCGGGTGAGTTTGGTCGAGATCACGATCAATTGTCTTTCCGTCGTCGGTCATGGCACGAAACCACCGATGCCGACAGCCCCGTCATTCTCGATTGTCCACGGTAGCACCGGTGGGGTCGACAGCGAAGAAGTCCCCGTCAGACAAGTCCCGCAATCTCCGGGACAGCCGTACCGGTGATCAGTCGGTCACGAGGCAGAACCGCACAGTTCCTGCGCTTTCCCCTCACCGCACGGCAGCGAGCGCGGCGCTCCAGGAACCGTAGAACTTCCGCACCGCCGCTGCCGAGGGCACCTCGCCCTTGTGCTCGGCGGCGTATTCCGTGTAGGCCTTGTAGGTCGCGGCGGTGCCGCGCGCTTCGCAGTCGGCGAGGAACTCGGCGATCGCCGTGGCATAGGCATCTGCATCGAAGCGCAGCTGCCCCTTGGCTCGGCCGGTCTTGTTCGTCGCCAGACCTGCTGCCTTGAGCGCTTCGTTCCACGACCCGAACCTCTGCACCGCGGTCTGGCTGGTCGGCGGCCAGTTCGTGGCCCCCTGCGCTGAGGCGGCACCGAGGCTCTCGAGCACCGTCTTGCGCAGCTGGTCGTACCGGCTGGCGGTCAGACTCGGGACCTCCGCCCGGCCACGGACGTACGCAACCGCTGCAGCCACCTCGGCGAGGGTCGATGTCACCGACGACGTCGAGTCGTCGGTCGGCGCGGCTGCTCCGGACTGCGCGGAATCGTCGGTCGGGGCTGAGCTCTCGGACCGACCGGAATCGTCGGTCTGGGCGGTCAGGGCGAGCTCCACCTCGGCGAGGATCTCCTTGTCTGCCGGGCTCAGCTGAGCGGGGTCGGCACTCGCCGGCGTGCCGGGAACGTCGGCGTCGTCGAGGCTGCGTGCGGTGATGAACAGCAGCGCTCCGAGCACGGCCGGTGACGAGGTGTGAGCTTTCCCGGAATCAGACATCCACTCCATCTTACGATCTTCGGGCTCCTGCGCGCCGAGCACCGGGCGGCGGTGGGCGAAAGTCACGGAGCTTCCTCTCTCGCGCAGTGCGAATGTGCCGAATTCAGCCGGCCAGCAGCGTGAGCGCGCCGGTGGCGATGAGAGTGGTCAGGGTCGTCCAAGCGATGATCGCGATGCCCTGCCACAGCAGGATCCACGACGTCTTCACACCCGTGCTGACGAGAATCGTCGAGGTGATCTGAGTGGGAATCGCCAGCGGTCCGAGCAGGCTCGCCCCGGGGACGCCGAAACGGGTGAGAAACTTCTTGAACTTGACTCGCCCTTTGGACTCGGACTTCTCACCCTCACCGAGGTGGCCCTCCGCGGCCGTTCTGCCTGCAGTGATATCGACGGGAGATTCAATCGACGAGAGGTCGGCGGGAGCATCGGTCCCCGACAGATCGGCACCGGAGTTCGACGCCGCGGACTCAGCCGTCACGGCACCGGCATACCCGCCCCCACCGCCTGCGCCGACGGCCGCGAGTTCTCGCTTTCCCCTCTGACGGCTCACGACCGCGCGACGGGCCCGTGCCCCGAGGAGCACGATGACAGTGACGCAGACGAAGTTGCCGATGGCCCCGGCAATGCCGGCGAGCACGGGATTCATCCCAGCCCAGACGCCGATGATCGAGGAGATCTCTCCCTCGATGAAGGGGATGGCTCCGGCGGCGGCGATGATGAACGGCTGGAGCAGGTCGGGAACGTGAGCGGCGAGACCTTGGAAGAATTCGATGATCGGGTTCATGGTGTCCTCCTGAACGTGTTGGTCAGATCCCGGCCCGGAAGAGCCAGATCTGACGGTTGATACGTTCAGTACAGACTGTGTTCTCGGAACAGGGTCAAGCCCTCATCGGCGAACCCTGCGAATCCTCAGTTATATTTCCCAGTCGCTGTCTTCAGCCCTCTCCCTCAGCTCCCTACCTCACTCCTCTTCCTGCGCCTCAGTCCCCCTGCCTCAGCTCTCTTCCACTTGCGCGGCAACGTGCTTGATGAAAGCGGTGAACCTCTCGCGATCTTCGTCTGGAATCTCGAGCGTCGGGAAGACGGAGATGAAGGCGCGCTGGATGACGTCGATCTGCGCGTCGTTGTAGAGCTCGCTGATCGTTCCGATGATCGCGGCCTGTCCCATCTTCACGTCCCCGGTCATCCGATCGGTCGGCGCGAGGAGCCAGGGTTTGGTCTCGAGATGGCGTTTCATGCTCGGAGCGATCTGCTCGGCCAGACGCGTCCGCGTGTCCTCATCGGCATCCTCGGCGAGTTCGTCGATCTCCCGATCGTAGGGTGTGGTCTCGGACATGATGGTTCTCATCTCCGCCAACGCGGAGTCTTCGTAGAGGCTCGAGTAGATGTTCATCAGGCTGCGATCCGCGCTCGACATCCGCGCGGCGATGTCGATGAAACCCGCGGCCGTATCGATCGGCGCCCCGTGTTCGAGGAGTTGGACCACCTCGGCGCGGGCCTTTTCCAAAGCTGCGATCTGCTCATCGAGGTCACCCTCGAGCTGTTTGAGCGCGATCTGCTGCTGCTCGTGGTCGTCGTCGACCGCGCCGATATCGGACAGCGGAATCCCGAGCTCGCGCATTCGCCGGATCTGATGGAGTCGGAGCAGGTGGGAGGCACCGTACTGCTTGTAGCCGTTGCTCATCCGTTCAGGCTCAGTCAGCAGCCCGAGCTTGTGATAATGCCGGACGGTGTTGACCGTGGCGCCGGCCAGACGCGCCAGTTCGCTCGTGCTCCAACCCACGGTCAGGTCCTTCCGCCGGTGCCGTGTCGATCGCGGATGCGCACCAGTCTAATTGGAACGGATGCACAGGTGGAGCCGGATCGGAACGGCCACGCTCGGCACACGGGCGAACGCCCACCGCAGCGCGCAGAGTCCCGCTGGGCTCAGCGCTCGGCGAGCAGAGCCGCGAGACCGGTGATCCCCCCGACCCCGGTCGGTTCGGTCGCGGTCAGCGGCAGCTGTGCCAGCGGAACCGTCGGCACCGCGGACCTCAGCCGTGCCACGTGTTCGTCCTCCCGTTGTCGTCTGTCCGCGAGGAACTCTCCGGCGTCGGCCGGTGAGCGTCGATTGACGACGATCCCGGACAGTTCGATGCCGATTCCGCCGAGGTCGGTGACGAGACCGAGCGTCTCGGCGACGGGCAGCTGTTCGGCGATCGTGACGATGAGGAACCCGGTCTGCCGTGAGTCGGAGATGGACCGTCTCAGCGCGGCGAAGCGATCGCGACGAGCCTGCAGCCTCTGCCGGAGTTCGGCATCCGGCGTCGGCGTCTCCTCCTTGGGGCTGACCAGATGGCGGGCCGCGGCGGCGAAACGCTCGGACCGGTCGCGGTTGGACAGCAGCGTCTCCGCCCAATCGGTCAGACGCTCCGGCAGCGCCAGCAGGTGCAGGGTATGGCCGGTCGGCGCCGTGTCGACGACGACGAGGTCGTAGTCGGCCGCCTCGGCGAGGATCGTCGCGATCCGCTCGAGCACCGCCGACTCGTGGCTGCCGGGAGCCGACCTGGCCGAGGCCAGATGCGCCCGAGCCGCGCGGTGAGTGCTCTCGGGCAGCATCCGCGTCATCATCCGTTCGACTGAGGCGAAGTGCGCGTCGATCGTCGCTTCGGGGTCGACCTCGAGGGCATCGACGAATCCGCGCTCACCCGTATGGACCCGCCGAGGTTCGTCCGCGAGCTCCTGTCCCCAGATGTCGCCGAGGTTGTGCGCCGGATCCGTGGACACGAGCAGGACGCGTCCGCCGTCGTCGGCCCGGGCCATGGCCAGGCCCGAGGAGACAGTCGTCTTCCCCGTCCCGCCCTTGCCGCCGACGAACAGGCACCGGCGGTCGCGCGCGATGTCTAGCAGCATGCGATGTGGTCCAGGGGCGAACGCGGCAGGCCCATGCGGCGATGCCAGGCATGGAAGTTCTCCCACAGGGCGGGCATGAGCTCGGCCGTGTAGTAGGCCGCCGGGTCGGGCACCCCGAGCGCCTCGCCGAGGACGACGACGGTGAAGAAGTCGTCCTCGGCCTGCTGTTCGCGCTTGAGGGTCTGCCGGTAGGGGCCGACGTAGAACTCGACGAGTCCGTCCCGGAACGACGACCACCACTGTCCGAGACCACCCGAGCTCCCGGAATGCGACTGGGACATCGGCTCAGACGTTCTCTCGGGTCGCGACGAGCTTCTCGTCGGCGTCCGGGTCCTCGGGCGGTTCCGCCCATGCTCGCCGCATCGCCTGGATCGCTTCGATCGCCACCCAGATGCTGGCGATGATGATGACGACGTCGATGGCGAAGAGCAGCCAGTCCTGACTTCCCGGCGTGGTGAAGCTGACGAGCTGCTCGATGGCCGCCCAGAACGACATGACGAACACGAACACGAGCGGCACGAGGGCCGGTGCCGGGTTGCGTCGCTTGCGGATGAGGATGACGGCGATGATCGACAGCGACAGGGATGCCATGAGCTGGTTCGTCGTGCCGAACAGCGGCCAGATCCGCAGTCCGCCTTCTCCGCCGAGCCCCTGGGAGAAGGTGAGGCCGAGGCCGATGACGACGACGAGGAGCGTGGCCGGGACGTTCGTGATCTTGATCTTCACGGCATCGCCGACCTCTTGGATGACGAAGCGCAGCAGACGCATGCCGGTGTCCATCGTCGTCGCGGCGAAGAGCACCGCCATGGTTGCGAGCACCGTCGCCGACAGCGATGCCGGCAGGCCGAGGCCGTGCTCCATGAGGGCGCCGCCGCCCTGGACGAAGGCGCCGACTCCGCCTTCGCCGAAGGCCGAGTAGATCTCGTGCCACGCTGCGGTGGACTTGATGCCGCCGATGATGGCCAGCACGGTGCCTAGGGCGAGCAGACCTTCGCCGACAGCCCCGAAGTAGCCGACGAAACGGGCGTCGGTCTCCTTGTCCAGCTGCTTCGAACTCGTTCCCGAGGCGACCATGCCGTGGAACCCGGAGATCGCACCGCAGGCGATCGTGACGAACAGCAGCGGCACCATGCTCGGGGTGCCCTCCGGCACTGCGGTGTTGATGGCGGGGGCGACGATCTCGGGCTTCGTCGCCGAGAACAGGGTCGCCGTGAGCACGGAGCCGAAGAGGAGGATGAGTCCGATGAACAGCTGCACGCCGTTGATGTAGTCGCGCGGCTGCAGCAGGACCCACACCGGAAGCAGCGAGGCGATCGCCCCGTAGGCGAAGAGCACGACGATCCAGAAGGTCGCCGGTCCCACGCCGAGGAAGTCATCGGGCAGGGCGACCGGAACATAGTTGCCGAGCACGATGAGGCCGTAGAGCAGGACGACGCCGACGATGGTGACGGGGATGAGCGGCACCCGCAGACGGTAGACACAGACACCGACGATGAGCGCCACGCCGATCGCACCCCAGGCCGGGATCACGGCAGACGGGGTGCTGATGAGCAGGTTCTTGATGACCACGGCGAAGGCCGCGATGACCATGAGCAGCAGCAGGAAGATGACGATGAGGAAGAGGTTCGCCCCGCGCTTGCCGATATAGCGCGCCGACAGGGCTCCGATCGACCGTCCCTTATTGCGTTCGGAGGCCCAGAGCGTCCCGAAGTCGTGCATGCCTGCGAAGAAGACGGTGCCCAATGTCACCCACAGCAAGGCGGGCAGCCAGCCCCAGATGACGGCGATCGCCGGGCCGACGATAGGCGCGGCTCCGGCCACCGAGGTGAAGTGGTGGCCCCACAGGATGTATTTGTTCGTGGGCACGTAGTCGACCCCGTCGTGGAGTTCGTGCGACGGAGTGGTGAAGGAGTCGTCGAGCTTGAAGATCTTGCGCCCGAGGAACTTCGAGTAGAGGAGATAGCCGGCGATGAGCATCGCCAGCCCGATGATCATAATCAACAGGGAGCCCATGAGGACCCTCCCTTCGGAGTCGAACGATGCTTCTGCGCATCGTCACTGCAGTTCTTCCCAGCATTTTATCAGCGCGCTCGAAGCTCTCCGTCAATACCGCCTCGGCGTCACCGGATTGAGACCTGCCGGCCGCGCATCCGCCACGGCCGACCCCTCTAGCCGCCGCACCGGAGACGGTATAGCGTGGCGACCGGGCACCGGTCTCCCGTGCCGGCGCCCTGAGATCTGATGACCGTCAACGAAAGGCGAAGTCAATGACCGATACGAAAATCAGCGCTTCGAGAACGATCGATGCGGCACCCGAGGACATCTTCGACGTCCTCAACAATCCGGAGCGTCACGCGCAGCTCGACGGTTCGGGCATGGTGGTCTCCGATGACACGAGCGATCGCATCACCAGGACCGGTCAGAAGTTCACCATGAACATGCAGTGGGATCAGATGGGCGGCGACTACAAGACCGACAACCACGTCATCGGCTATGAGGAGAACAAGCTGCTGGCCTGGAAGACCGCGCCGGCAGGCGAAGAACCTCCGGGCTGGGAGTGGGTCTGGGAACTCACGCCGCTGGGTCGGCACTCGACCGAGGTCTCTGTCACCTACGACTGGAGCGCGGTGACCGACAAGGAGCTGCTCAAGAAGATCAGCTTCCCCGTCGTCAGCGAACAGGACCTCGAGTCCTCACTCGGCAATCTCGCCGCAGCGGTCTCGCAGGACTGAACGCTGCCGGGAATCCGCTGGACAACCCTGCGGAGCGCCCGCTCGCTTCCGGCGGCCCTGAGCGAACTCACCGCAGTTCGCTCAGGGCCGCTTCCGCACGCGCACGCCGATCCTCTATCGCCATCTCCCACCAGTAGTCGGCACGTTCGCCGAGCCCGATCTTCGCGGCGTTCACCCGCCGCCGGGCTTCGGCCAGATCGTCCTCCGCACCCGCCTTCTTCGCTTTCCCGACAGCGTTTCGTGCCGCACCGAGGTGGCTCTTGAGCTCCTCGACCACGCGCGGTTCCAGGCCCGGATCGGTTCGTCGCCACCGGCGTCCTTTGACGATCAGCCACTTCTCGTCGTCGGTGTACTCGTCCACGCTCATCCGACGAAGACGCAGAACGGGTGGCCGGAGGGATCGGCGAAGACGTACAGCGGCTCGTCGTCATCGGCGGCGCGGTCGAGCAGCAGCCGGGCACCCAAGTCCTCCGCCCGCTCACGCTGGCACTCGAGGGCATCCCGGTCCGACACCGTGAAGTCAAGGTGCATCTGCATCGGCACATCGGGCCGCGGCCAAGTGGTGTGTTCGAACTGGTCGACCTGCTGAAAAGCCAGCTTCCGATGCCCCTGTGCGTCGGTGAGCACCAACCAGTCTGTTTCGTCGACCTCGCTTGTCGACGGCTCGTCACCAGGGCGATAGATGTAGCCGAGCAGGAGTCGGTAGAACTCGGCTGATCGTCTCGGCTCTGTCGTGTCGATGACGGTGTGCAGCAGCTGCGGATACTCAGTCATGCAACGTCCCCCTCTCCCGTCTCGCAGGGTTCATCCGTACTCCAGCGGGGTGAGCACGGCGATCTTCCAGCCCTCGTCGGTCCGCACGAGCTGGTACATATTCCGCTCGTCGGGGGCACCTCCGTGGTAGGTCCAAGTGACGTCGACCCAGATGCTGTGTGCGGTCGATGCAGCCACCTCGACAGCGGTGTCGACCTCAGTCACCCCGTCGTACTGCCCGACGGCTTGTGCGAAGAAGTCACGGGTCTGTCCCGCATCGGTGACCAGGATCCGCTGCCCAGGGAACTCGATGAGCGCCGGCACCGCGTAGTGCTCGGCGATCGCCGCCGCCTCCCGATCGATCAGGGCACGGGTGTAGGAGTCGAAGAACTGTGTGTGAACCTCATTGTTCTCATTCATAGGGACCAGGCTACTCCGCGCCCCTGACACCGACCGAGGCCCGTATCCTGGGAATGCCATGACTGATCATCCGACGCCTGCGTCCCGCGAAGACCGCTGGCGCAGCCGTTTGGCCATGCCGGTGCTCATCGCCGCACTCGTGTCGATTCCCGCCGTGTTCCTCTCCTTCCTCTCGGAGCCGTGGAGCGCCGCCGGCCGCATCGTCAATCTCCTCTCCGGGCTCGTGCTCGTGGGCGAGACGCTCATCCTCTTCATCGTCTCCGAGGACCGTGTCGCGTGGCTGCGCCGCCACCTGTGGCTCATCGTCCTCACCATCCTCATCATCCTCGGCGTGCTCTTCGCCCTCGGACCCGTGCAGCTCTTCCGCCTCATCCGCCTCATCGGTGCCCTGCGGATCCTGCGCACCGGGCGGATCATCAAGGCCGGCCGGCTCCTGTCCCACCACGTCGACGGCCGATGGAATCGCCTCGCGGCTCTCGGCGTCTCCGTCCTCGTCGCGATCTTCACCGCTGCAACGCTGGCGGATCCGACGTCGACGCTGCGCGGCCTCCTCCACGAGGTGCTGCCCTTCCGCTTCGGACCGATCGCCGTCGTCGCCTCCGGACTCGTGCTCGCGGTCGCAACCTTCATCGTCCTCTTCGACCGCAGCTCACGCGCGGACGCCTCAGACGAAGATGCCCAGGACGAGGACGACCGAACGACGACCGACGACGGTGAGCGGTGAGAGGATGTCTCCGTGCCCGAAAATCGACCGACCCCCACCGCCATCCCCGCCGATTGGCGTGATGCCTTCGCCCCACTCGCCGAGGCGGCTCCGCACTCACACACGCCCGTGGCCCTGGGATTCGAGCTCGTCCAGGTCATCCCCCGCACATGGTTCGAAGCCCAGCACTCCGTCGTCCTCGACAAGGACGACGTCACCCCGGGCGCGAATCCGAGCCTCGCGATCCGCCCGCTCATGCTCAGCGAATCCGGCAACTGGGTGAAGAAGTCCCTGACCTGGCGCACCATCGACCGCATGGCCCGGCAGTTCGACATCGACCCGGCCCACCAGGAATGGTTCACCCAACTCGCGGGACTACGCACCCGCGGGAAGACCGACTTCACGCCCGACGGTGCGCCGTACCACCTCGGCGATTTCCGCACTCCCCTGCTGTGGGATCACTTCACGCAGGGAAAGAAACTCGGCATCGAATTCGTCGGCATCAATCCGGCCATGACCATCCGCATCGGTCACAACGCGAAAGCCGCCATCGACATCCGCCGCAGCCAGAACCGCCTGAACGTGCAGACTCGGGCGACCATCGACGAACGCGAATATACCCCCGGGCTGATCAAACCGATCTGGACGCACGGCTTCTTCGGCATCGACGTCACCAGCGGTTTCACCGTCACCCTCGCCCCTGCGGAGACCCCAACGAAGGAATCCGCGCTGCCCGTGCTCCAGTCCCCCGGGCCGATCACGATCCCCGCGGCCGAGGCCGAAGAGTTCTTCGAGGAGTACTACCCGCAGCTGCGCTCCAGCGCCGAGGTCATCAGCAGCGACGCCACCGTCACCTTCCCGCAGTACGGCCACCCCCGCCTCGTCGTCTTCGCCGCATTCGGCGCCGGCGACAAACTCTCCTTACGCTGGTACTGGGAATACCAGGGACCCCGCCGCACCTTTCCCGTCATCGACCGATTGAGGCTCAGCGCCGCCTCGGCGAGGGAATACGCGGAGCAACGCGAACTCGACTTCGAAGATGCCGTCGTCACCGAGGTCGACAAACTCCTTGCCGACACCCATGAAACCGGCTCCGCCCTGCCGACCATCAGAGACGTCGAACTCGACGACGCCGACACCGCGGATTTCGTCGTCAACGTCCTGCCCGGGCTCGAAGAGATCGAACACGTCAAGGTCATCACGCGCGGGAAGAAGCAGCCGTACCGGGAGCTCGGCGGGGAGCCGAACGTGAAGATCACCTCGGTCGAATCGGACAAGAACGACTGGTTCGACCTCGGCTTCCAGATCAGCATCGACGGCCGCCCGGTCCCCTTCGTCAAGCTGTACAAGGCGCTGGCAGCCGGGACGAAGAAGATCAAGCTCTCCGACGACTCGTTCCTTTCGCTGAACAAGCCGATCTTCGACAAGCTCAAGGCCCTCCTCGCCGAGGCGGACCTCATCCCCGAATGGGAGCCCGGAGCACCGAAGATCTCCCGCATGCATGTGGGTCTGTGGTCGGATTTCGAGGACCTCGCCGACGGGTCCGAACCAGCCGTGACCTGGCGAGACTCAGTGCGTGCCCTGGCCGACCTCGAACACCTGCCCGCCACCGGGGTCCCCGACCTGAACGGTGCGACACTGCGCCCGTATCAGGTGCAGGGATTCCGCTGGTTGGCACTGCTCTACCGGTGCCGCCTCGGCGGGATCCTCGCCGACGACATGGGCTTGGGCAAGACCCTGCAGACGCTCGCGCTCATCGCGCACGCGAAAGCGAGCGCTCCGTTCCTCGTCGTCGCTCCGACCTCGGTCGTCCCGAACTGGGTGAAGGAAGCGACCGCGTTCACCCCTGACCTCGATGTCCGCGTCATCGCGGAGTCGACTCGGGCGCGTGGGATCGACCTCGCCGAGGTGGTCCGTGGTGCCGATGTCATCGTCATGTCGTATGCGATGCTGAGATTAGAGGAGACCCCGATCTCGCGGATGGAGTGGGCGGGGCTCATACTCGACGAGGCGCAGTTCGTGAAGAACTCCTCCGCACAGACGCACCTGGCGGCGAAGGAAGTACGGGCACCGTTCCGCTTGGCGCTGACCGGGACTCCGTTGGAGAACTCGCTCAAGGACGTGTGGTCACTGTTTTCGATCACGGCACCCGGACTGTTTCCAAGCCCGCATCGGTTCGAGGAGGAATACGTCCGACCGATCGAGTCGGGTGAGAACCCGGGACGGATGCAGCGCCTGCAGCGGCGGATCCGGCCGTTCATGATGCGGCGGACGAAGGATCTCGTCGCCGCTGACCTGCCGGAGAAGCAGGAGCAGGTCATCTCTGTCGAACTCAGTCCCGCGCACCGGAGACTCTACGATCGGATTCTGCAGAAGGAGCGGAAGAAGATCCTCGGGTTCATCGACAGCGAATACGACAAGCAGCGGTTCATCGTCTTCCGGTCGCTGACCCTGCTGCGGATGCTCGCACTCGACCCCTCGATCGTCGATGCCGAACACGCTGAGGTGCCGTCGTCGAAGTTGGCTGCGCTCCTGGAGCGGCTCGACGATGTCATCGCCGAGGGGCATCGGTCGATCGTGTTCAGCCAGTTCACGTCGTTCCTGACCAATGTCGCCGCGGAGCTCGACGTTCGCGGGATTCCCTATGTCGTCCTCGACGGGTCGACGCGCAATCGCGGGGCGGTCGTTGATGCGTTTCGGTCGGGTGAGGTGCCGGTGTTCCTCATCAGTCTCAAGGCCGGCGGGTTCGGGCTCAACCTCACCGAGGCGGACTACGTCTTCCTCATGGATCCGTGGTGGAATCCCGCCTCGGAGAATCAGGCGATCGACCGGGCGCACAGGATCGGGCAGACGAAGAACGTCATGGTCTACCGCTATGTCGCCGAGGGCACGATCGAGCAGAAGGTGCTGGCGCTGCAGAAGCGCAAGGCCGAACTCTTCGACGACCTCATGTCCGACGCCGGCACCTACCAGGGTCGCGGCCCCGGCGGTCAGGCGTTCAGTCAGACGGTCACGGCCGCAGACATCAAGGGGCTGCTCGAGGGGTAGGGGCCGTAGGCACATGCCCCGTCAGGCATTGCGTCAGGCACCCCGTCACGCCATGGAGAGGAAGAGCTTCTCGAGCTCGTCGGTGCGCACATCGTCCTCGTCGTCCTCGAGGCATTCCCGCAGCGCCGTCGAGATGATGAGGAAACCGGCCCGATCGAGGGCCTTCGACACCGCTGAGAGCTGATGGATGACGTCGCGGCAGTGACTTCCGTCCTCGACCGCGGTGATCACCGCACCGAGCTGCCCCTGTGCCCGACGCAGTCGGTTGAGGATCTTCTTCTGCGCAGCAGGGTCGGCCAGCATCCGCTCCCCCGGGTCTCCCTCTGCCCCTGTCGGCTCGGTCAGAGCTGTGTCGCGTTCGCTCATCGTCGTCCTTTCACATTCTCGATGTTGACATCAACTATACCCCTAAGGGTATATTGAATGCATACCCCCGAGGGTATATGAAACCAATGATGAACAGGCCCGCGATGGCCGAAGAAGGAGACAGCTATGTGTCGAGCAGCGACGTGCCGAGTGTGCGGAAAGACCACGTGGGCAGGATGCGGACAGCACATCCAGTCGGTGAAGAGCACGGTCCCGGCCGGCCAGTGGTGCAACGGCAAGCACACCCAGGCCGAAGAGGATGCGGCCCGAGCGGCCAAGCCCGGCTTCTTCTCCCGCCTCTTCGGCCGCTGACCAGACACCCCCTCGACCACGGAAAGAAGACTCCCATGCTCCTCGAACGCATCTTCGACGCCGACCTCGCCCACGCCAGCTACGTCATCGCCTGCCAGGCCAGCGGGGAAGCGATCGTCGTCGATCCCCGCCGGGACATCGCGGTCTACCGCGACTTCGCCGACCGCCATGGACTGACGATCACCGCCGTCACCGAGACCCACATCCACGCCGACTACCTCTCCGGCAACCGCGAACTCGCCGCAGCCACCGGCGCGACGATGTACGTCTCCGACGAAGGCGGACCCGACTGGTCCTACGGGGCGGGCTTCGACGACGCGGTGCGCCTGCACGACGGTGACGAGATCGCCCTCGGCAACATCACCCTGCGCGCCTCGCACACCCCCGGCCACACTCCCGAGCACCTGTCGTTCCTCGTCACCGACGGTGCCCAGGCCGACGCACCGGGGTTCATGCTCACCGGCGACTTCGTCTTCGTCGGAGACATCGGACGCCCGGATCTCCTCGACGAGGCGGCCGGCGGCTCCGACACCCGCTTCGCCGGTGCCCGCGACCTTTTCGCCAGCCTCCGCGACCGCCTGCTCACCCTCCCCGACTACGTGCAGATCCTGCCCGCCCACGGCGCCGGAAGCGCCTGCGGGAAGGCCCTGGGGGCCGTTCCGACGACCACCGTCGGCTACGAGCGCGCTTTCGCCTGGTGGTCGCCGTTCCTCGAGAGCGGCGATGAGCAGGGCTTCGTCGACGAACTGCTGTCCGGGCAGCCCGACGCCCACGCCTACTTCGCCAGGATGAAGACCGAGAACCGGGAGGGCCCGTCACTCCTCGGCGCACTCGGCGAGCTCGAGGAATTCGACGCCGGTCGCGTGCAGGAGAGGATCGAGGAGGGCTCGGCGGCTTTCATCGACACCCGTCCGACCGCAGACGTCCATGCCGGGACCCCGGCCGGGGCCCTGCACATCCCGGGGTCCGGAAAGGCCGCGAGCTTCGGAGCCTGGGTCTTCGACCCGGCCTCAGAGTCAACGCCGATCATCGTCCTCGCCGACGACGCCGAGCAGGCGGCAGAGTTCCGCAATCATCTCATCAGGGTCGGGATCGACACGGTCACCGGCTACGTGACCTCGCTTGCCGGAATGGATCTGCAGCCGGTCGAGCTGGTCGCCCCGGCGAACCTGGCAGACGCAGCCGACATCCGCCTCGTCGATGTCCGTTCGAAGAACGAGCACGCCGGCGGCCACATCCCCGGTGCGACCCAACTCAGCGGCGGCCGCGCCCTGTGGGAACTCGACCGCCTGCCCAGCGACGGCCGGATCGTCACCTACTGCCAGAGCGGCACCCGCAGCAGCATCACCGCCAGCGCCCTGCGCCGTGCCGGATACCGGGTCGCCGAGCTCGCCGGCTCCTACGATGCCTGGCGGTCCCCCGAGTCCTGATCCGGCACAGGGAGCTGCGGGCCCTCCGCGGCCCGCTCACCCCTCCGGGTCGGGAATGATCGGAAGCTCGGTGGTCACCTCATCCCGGGGAACCGCCTCGGCGCTAGTGGCGGTGTTGTCCACGGAATCATCGGCGGACATGCCGGTCAGCCGTTCGGGGCGGAGGATCTCGCCGAGCTCATTCCGCTCGAGCAGTCCGTGCTCGACGACGAGATCGGCGATGGGTTCGTTCTTCGCCAATGCTTCCTTCGCCAGTTTTGCTGCGGCGACATAGCCGATGACCGGGGCGAGCGCGGTGATGACGGTGACCGAGCGGTCGACGGTGTCTTCGATGTGCGCCTCGTTGGCGGTGATGCCGTTGACGCAGTTGATGCGGAAGGTCTGGGCGGCGCGCTCTAACCACGTGATCGATTGGAACAGCGAGTGGGCGATGATCGGTTCGAAGGCGTTGAGCTGCAGCTGCCCGCCTTCGACGGCCATCGACACGGTGACGTCGGCGCCGGCCACGGAGTACGCGACCTGGGACACCGCCTCGGGGATGACGGGATTGACCTTGCCGGGCATGATCGACGATCCCGCCTGGCGGGCGGGCAGGTTGATCTCACCGATGCCGGCCTGCGGCCCCGAGGACAGCAGGCGCAGGTCGTTGGCGATCTTCGACATCTTCAGCGCGCTGCGCTTGAGCGCACCCGAGAAGGTGATGAAAACACCGGTGTCGGAGGTGGATTCGACGAGGTCGCCGGCCGTTTTCAGGTCGAGTCCGGTGATCTGCCGCAGGTGCTTGATGACCGCTTCCTTGTACCCGACCGGGGCGTTGATCGAGGTGCCGATGGCGGTGGCGCCCATGTTCACTTCGCCGAGGAGGGCGACGGCTTCCTCGAGACGTTCGACGTCCTCGCGCAGGGTGGTGGCGAAGGCGTTGAACTCCTGGCCGAGCGTCATCGGCACGGCGTCCTGGAGCTGGGTGCGCCCGACTTTGACGATGTGGGCGAACTCGCGCCCCTTCGCGGCGAAAGCATCGGCAAGGAGCGTGAGTTCGCCGAGGAGGTTCTGCAGTGAGAACGCCAGCGCGATCTTGATCGCGGTCGGGTAGGTGTCGTTCGTCGACTGGCTGTGGTTCGTGTGGTCGTTGGGGTGGATGAACGCGTAGTCGCCCTTGGAGCGGCCGGCGATCTCGAGGGCACGGTTGGTGATGACCTCGTTGGCGTTCATGTTCGTCGAGGTGCCGGCTCCGCCCTGGACGACGCCGACGGCGAACTGGTCGTGGAGCTTGCCGGACTTGATCTCTTCGCAGGCGGCGTCGATGAGGTTCGCACGCTGGTCGTCGAGCGCACCGATCTCGGCGTTGGCTCGGGCTGCGGCCTGTTTGACGCAGGCGAAGGCGCGGACG
Organism: Brevibacterium sp. VCM10; assembly: GCF_000583215.1. NCBI lineage: Bacteria > Bacillati > Actinomycetota > Actinomycetes > Micrococcales > Brevibacteriaceae > Brevibacterium > Brevibacterium sp. VCM10. The sequence goes on along the minus strand of NZ_JAJB01000019.1, from coordinate 4,515 downwards.
AAGTCGGGGTAGACGGAGATGGGGCGGCGGGCGATGGGGAAGTTCTCGTTCGCCCGGGCAGTGTGCACACCCCAGTAGGCGGTGTCGGGGATCTCGAGGCTGCCGATCGAGTCGGTCTCAGTGCGGGTGGGGAGGTTCTGGCTGGTGGGGATCTGGTTCGTCGAAGTCGGCGAGGTGAGGGGAAGAGAGGCGGTGTTGGGATCTGCGGAGGCGTTCGACTCAGTCATAGTGGTTTCAGAATCTCACATTTCAGCCGCCGACCGAAGGGGTGATCTGTGTGAGATCAGGAACCGAAGTAGTAGTCCGAATGGGCGGCACAGCGGGGGTTGAATGCGGCCTCGCAGTTCGGGCAGCTGTCGGCTGCTTTGTAGGCCGTGATCGTCAGTTCGGTCCAGCAGTGCCCGCACAGGATGGCGGGCTGATCGAACTTCTCTGGTGGCCACTGCTGTGCGGGATGGTTCGCGACCTCCGAGTGGCAAAGGTGGCAAGGATAGTAGCGGTCGCAACAGGCGAAGCGGATAGCGATGATGTCGAGTTCGGTCGCGTAGTGAACGCACCGAGTGTGCTGATCGACCGTCGGGCCGAATACTGCGGGGGTCCGCGTCATTGCCTGCCTCTCCTTCCTGCTCGTCGCGACTTGGACTGATCCTGGTCCGATCCAGCCTAGCCGCTGCGGTTCGCCACCTGGTCCGGTGATCATCCCAGTAGAGTGGAAGACCCCGAGCCGATGAGGATCCATGCCGCAGATTGACGACTATGTCCACCCCTTCGCCGAGGTGGCGCTGAACAACATCACCCGTGAGTATCCGTTTGCCTCCCATCATCTGGCGCGGAGTTTGGCCGATATCGTGCCCGCGGCCGAGAAGAACCCGGCGTTCGCAAATTCCTATGACTGGCATTCGAGCGTGCACATGCATTACCTGCTGGCGTCACTGCTGGAGACGGAGGTAGCGCAGGAAGCGGGTTGGCGCGAACGCGCGATTGAGGTTCTGGCTTCACACCTGAGCGAGGAGAATATGCTCGCCGAGGCAGCCTTCCTTCATGAGAATCCTTCGTGGGAGCGGCCGTATGGCTGGGCGTGGGCGGTCGAGCTCAATCGGGTGCTGAATGCCAATGACCTTGCGGAGTTGCGGGCACTCGGCGCAAACACTCAAGTACTCGCGGATACCGTCTTCGATCTATCAGCGACGTGGCTGCCGAAGGTGGCCGAGCCGGTTCGTCATGGGGTGCACTCGAACACCGCATTCGGGCTGCGTCGGATTCTCATCGGTGCCCGGGCGGCTGACCGCCACGATGTCGTCGATGTCATCGCAGGTGCGGCACGCCGATTCTATTCGGAAGACGCCGCTTGGAACTTCAGCCAGGAGCGCAGCGGCCACGACTTCCTCTCCCCCGGCCTATGCGAGGCCGACCTCATGGCCGAAGCCTTCACCGAGGACGAGTTGGCAACGTGGCTGCCCGGTTTCTTGTCCGAGCTCTCTCCCGAATCACCGGCGCTCACCCCGGTCAAGGTCCTCGACCCGACCGATGGACACCAGAGCCACCTCTACGGGCTGGGACTCTCGGTCGCGGCATCGGTGATGCGGTTGGCGCCGAGGCTGGAGGTGATCGCTGAAGATACTGGCCACGATGAGCTCATGGCTCAAGCAAAAGGCATGCTCACACGAGTCGAATCACTGATAGCGCCCGGCCTAGAAGCCGCGGTGTCAGACGAGTATGTGTCGTCCCATTGGCTCGCGACTTTCGCGTGGGAGACATACGCACAGCTGTCGCACCGCGCTCACGCAGGACTCGAACCCCTCTAGTCGCTCTCCAATCGACGGGTTCATCCATAAAATCACGCATCCCATCAGCCCACATGAACCCAACGAAGGAAAATAAACAACAATCACATCGAAAACCTCCTTCGCGACAACATCATGTCAGTTCAGTGGGGTACCCTGAAACACGATGGACACCAATCAGAGTTACGTTTCCCTATTCAGTAGCGCAGGACTCGGCTGCTTCGGCTTCAAGCAAGCCGGGTTCGAATGTGTAGCGACTGCAGAACTGCTGCCCCGGCGGCTTGAGGTCCAAAAAGCTAACTCCGTAGCAACAGCAGCGGACGCATACATCCTGGGCGACCTCAGTCAGGAACTCATTCGCGAAGAGCTTTTCGCCCAGGTGAACAACTGGACTAAAAAGAAGAAACAAGAACTCACTGCCGTTATCGCAACTCCGCCTTGCCAAGGAATGTCAGTCGCAAACCACAAAAAAGGCAACGAACTTGCGAGAAATTCTCTCGTAGTCCACTCATTAGAGATTATCCAGTCCTTGAAGCCAAAGTTCTTCGTACTCGAAAACGTACGAGCCTTTTTGACTTCCGCCTGCTTAGATAGCGATGGGGAAACACGTACCATAAAAGATGCTATCGAGAGGCACCTCGCAGGCGAGTACAGCATCAAATCCGATGTCATCAACCTCAAGGATTTCGGGTCGCCGTCCAGCCGCACCCGAACTTTGGTGATCGGAGTCCGGCGAGATTTGCATGATGTTACACCAAACTCAATATGGCCCGCGAGAGTCCCCGCTCCCACCCTAGAGAACCTAATCTCCGATCTGCCTCGACTAGCTACTATGGGACAGATTTCCAAGGACGACATATATCATGGATTCCGCTCTTACGACCCCCGAATGCGCCCGTGGATTAAAGACCTAAATCCGGGCGAATCGGCGTTCCAGAACGCGCCAGCTAAACTACGCCCACATCGCATCATTGACGGACGAATAGTTGAAAACAAGTCGTCCAACGGCGATAAGTACCGCCGAGCGCTATGGGGCAAAGTGGCACCGTGCGTACACACGCGCAACGACATCCTGGCCAGCCAATCAACAGTTCACCCCGAAGACGACCGAGTGTTCAGTATTCGTGAACTGTCCCGGATGATGGGAGTGCCAGACGATTTCCAATGGGCAAACTTTCCGCTCGAAGAACTAAACGAACTGCCGTTAGATAGTAAACGCGAATTCCTTCGAACTCATGAAATAAATATTCGGCAGTGTCTTGGCGAGGGCGTACCAACACCGGTCTTTAAGTCGATTGCATCAAACATCAGGGACTGCCGCCCAACTATGCTGAAAGCCGGTAGGCCACCTAAGCTCGACCCAGAATCGAAGTCAACGCCTAACACAGCTGAGTACTTGAGGTACACGCAACCAACGTCGGAGCAAGCCAAGAAACACGCAGCCTATTACACTCGCCAAGACACGGTCTTTAATCTACTCAGCAGTGTAGGGCCGCCTAAGCCTAAACGCCCATTGAGAATCTTGGAACCATCAGTCGGTGCGGGGGCATTCCTACCAGAGCTATTCGCAAAATTCGACAAGAATCCAGTAACGCTGGACTTGGTCGACATCGACGATGATGCACTAGACCAGACCAAACAGCTGCTTGACCTCGTCGGTGTACCAGATAATTTTACGATCAACTATTTCAAGCAAGACTTCCTAACCGAATTTACAAGGTCTGGTTATGACTACGTAATTGGTAACCCGCCATTTGGTCTCACAGGGCCATCCAACCCGAAAGTTGACTCAAGCTTTGGAATACGCGAGATATATGGTAAGTTCCTCGAAAAGTCTATGAGGATAGCAAAACAAGTATCGTTCGTAATTCCGAAATCATTCCTTAGCTCGAGAGAAATGCACTCCATTCGTGGCCACATAGCTGATCAACTCGCAATAACAGCAATCGACGACTATGGAGAGGACGCGTTCCACACAATTAATATTGAGACGATCGGACTCTCAATATCATCAGCAGCAGTTCCGTCAACCACGCAAATCACATCCACACCTCTCAAAATGAGAAAACGGGTTAATCAGCACTACATTACGACGTCCACTTTTCCGTCATGGGTGATCTACCGGAACTCTTTTTTCGATGAGGTGGTTAAGAAACTTCATCTTGGCACACACACCCCTTACCGGGATAGGAAGATCACTAAATCGCACACAGGCCCGACCGGTGACGTGGCAATAATTAGAGCCCGGAACATCAAAAATGGTGCCATCGAAACCAACAATGTACCAATAGAATATGGAGACAATTCGTTAGTACCATCTAGCTTCAAGTCGATGGTAGCCGGCAAGAAAGCCCTTGTGGTGCCCAACCTTTCCTATTATCCTCGCGCGAGCGTACTTCCCGAAGGGTCATACGTAGATGGCTCGGCAGCGGTTTTGGTGCCCATCGAGCATACAAGAGCAAGCACGAACATCGAATTCTTTTCGTCTCAAGACTTCTTCTACTTCTATAGAATAGCCAGAAACTATTCGACTCGATCCTTGAATGTCGACTCGATATCGTCCTTTTTCTGGGGGACTCCCAAAGAAAGTTATACGCCGTTGTTACCATCAGAAGATTTCGCCCCGACATCCGCGCTGCTGTTTAAGGTACCTCAATGGGATGACGCGAGAGACCGTTGGGTTGTCAAGTAGGTACAGTTAGCGACATTCATGTAGGGAAGCGGCATTCGG